>NZ_JASHIN010000013.1:0-136626 GCF_030733705.1 Roseovarius sp. MMSF_3298 | reverse complement strand
TAAACTCAAACAGAAACCGAACCAGAGCCTCCGTTACCAAAACAAACGACTTGTCCGAAAAACTCTGAAGACGGACATGACTGGTAAAAGGCCTCGATCCACGCTGAAATTGTGGAGTTTAGTGGGAATATGAAAAAAGAGTTGGATAGAGCTCTATGTAGATCAGGCATTCTTCTATTCGCCAATCTCAAGAAAATCGCTTGCACGAAAATCCATACCCACCTTAGCCGACACTAAAGTTTAATGCAGCGAAAGGCAGTTCTCCACCCCATCCTCGTCGATCGTCCCGTCGCCCCAATTTCTGACACGTATGCAACAAGCTGGCGTTTATCTGCGCTTCAAATGCGTCCCACAAGGTTCCCCGCTGTCCGAAATTTGATACTCCTCGGAAAATACTGACAATACGGTGCACATGAACCTCGCCTCAAAATGCTTCCTGAGGTTCCTGGGCGATCCTCTCGGCCGACAACCAAGATCATTCACGTTGCAGGAAATGGGTATCGCGGCGCGCGGGGCTGGTTCGCCTTGGATTGGAAGCTATCGCGACGCGCCCATCGGTGAGGAATCGTGACGCGGGCGGCTTGAGCGCGTCGGTGGAGACAGTACCACTCTGTCGCCAGTCGAAGTCCAGTCGGAAAGGCGGGAATTTTGCAGTCAAAAATAGTAGGTTCGGCGGAGCGCTGCCGTTCGCTGCTCAGGTCAAGAATGTCGGCTTTGCGGGTTGAGCAACCGGATTGTCACGATCTTTAAACTCAGAAGGTATTGATCGAAATCCCAATAAAACTTTCCTCGGAATCGAGCTTGTAGCCGGCACGGAAACTCGCCTTGGTATTCGGGATCCCGAATGCCACGGCCGCGACCTTGTCGCGGAAGCCGTCGTCGTCCCCGAGATAGCTGAACTCGAAAGTCACATCCGGCTTGTCGAAGCCGATGGCGGCAAGGGCGAAGTAACCTCGATCGATCGTCGTTGCCTCGCCGAGCAGGAAGACGCTGCCGAAACTTGTGGGCTGGTAATGCTCGGCCACGAACCGTATCCCGCCCTTGACCGTTTCGAGCCCCTCAAGCTGGATTGCCGGTCCGGCGCGGAAGGTGACCGGCGTCCCTAGCGAGAACTTGTAACTGGCCGTCAGGTTCAGATCCTCCGGCCCGGTGTAATCGCTGAACACCATGCCGTATGACAGGCGGTCGCGCTCGACCGAGATCACGGCCGTCGTGGTGTCTTCGCCGAGATCCAGTTGATAGAACTCTCCGTCGGCCTGTGCCGCCGGGGCCGCGAACACAAGCATCGCGGCGGCGTAGCGCATGGTCTTATTCCCTGCGGTCAAGTGTTGTTCCTTTCCTGGCTGTCCTGTCCCGGCTGATGCGCGATATGCGCCGCGCCATGTCACCTAGCATGTTCCAGGTGTTCACGACGCTGATACCGGGTGTATTGTCTTCGGTATAGAACCTCATGAAAAGCGCGTCGCGCTGTTCTTCGTCGGGCATCAGTTCCACGCGCATTCCGTCGGCTGTCGGCGCAAGTACGAACACCGACAGTTCACCAACCCCCGGCAGGTCGATCATTCCGTAGGTGCCGGCGTCGAATTGTCCGCCCCGCAACCGTGCGGTGTCCTGCGTCAGGCTGGTCACCCACATGCGCTGTGAAACCTTGCCCGAGGTGAAGGTGACGCGCTCGGGCGTGTCGGCAACATGGCGTTCGCGCCGGGGCAGTTCTACACAGGCGATGATCGTCAGTGCCAGCACGATCATGTTGTAGATCGTCCAGAACAGTATGACCCATTTGCCTTCGCCCGCGTCGTTGAAGGCAAAACGGTCGGTCACGATACCCATCAGAAGCCCGACAATCGTAAGTCCAAGCAGGATGGCGAAAGGGGCCAGCATGTTCCATTGCACCACGATGCGGCTGCGGTCCCCACCCTTGGCCGTCACGCTAAAAGGGTGGCCCCTTGGCTGCACCAGCCCGGTGAACGCCGCGCGGGTGATCGGCAGAGCGCCCAGCAACTGGCTGACATCGGTCAGGATCGGCACCACGTTGCCGCGCGACATCAGGTTGATGGCCATCAGGTTCCAGGCGAAGAAACAGCCGAAATAAGTTATCACATCGGCCGGACTGGCATCCACGACGGTGATGTTCCCGTACCAGTAGAGCAACGGGAAAACCATGGCTGCGACCCGGAAGGGAAATGTCGTGATCCAGTAGAGGCTGGCGTCGATGACGCTCCAGCGGTCGCGCAGGCGCAGCCCGTTATTGCGGAACGGTCCGACCCGGCTGCGCGCGATCTGCATCATTCCCAGGCACCAGCGCGAGCGTTGCGTGACGTATTCCTTCAAGCCTTCCGGGGCGAGCCCCTCGGTCAGCGGCTCGTTGAGATAGGCGGTGTGCCAGCCCGCGTTCTGCAGGCACAGCGTGATCATGTAGTCCTCGGTGATGCTGTCGGTGGGGAAGCCGCCGATATCTTTCAAGGCGTTCAGCCGCATGATCGAGGATGTCCCACAGCAGAAGGCGACGCCCCAGCCATCGCGCGAGGGCTGCATGTCGTCGAAGAAGAAGCGCTGCTCGTCGGGATAGGACCGGCTTATCCCGAGGTTGTGCTGTATAGGATCGGCGTTGAAGAAGTGCTGCGGGGTCTGGACAAGACCCACCGCCGGATCGTGAAAAAGGGCCAGCGTGCGTGAAAGGAATCCGCGATGCGGCACGAAATCGGCATCCAGAACGGCCACGTAATCCGGGGGCGTCTCCCGCGCCCAGAGAACCTGAAGCGTGTGGTTGATGTTGCCGGCCTTTGCGTGCTTGTTGTCGGGGCGCCGCATGTAGGTGACGCCCTCTTTCTCGCAATAATCACGCAACCAGTCGCGGCGTCCGTCATCGAGAACCATGACTTCCTTGGCGGGATGGCGCAGGGCCTTGGAACCAATGATGGTACGTTCAAGCACCTCCAGTTCCTCGTTATATGTCGCGATCAGGATCGCAACCTTCGGCGGCGTGTCCCCCCACCAGCCGGCGTTGCGGTCGGCGTCGGGGCTTCGGTCGCGGTGACGCATGAGGATGAAGAAAGCGCTGATCGAACTTACGATTGCCATCAACTCCAGCCCCAGCAGCAGCCCACTTGCCAGGAAATCAATGGTCCAGCCCACCGGGGCGATCGTTTCGGTCGTTCGCCACCATGCGTACCTGATCGCGAAAATGATCGCGATCACGAACAGGAAGATACGGTGATTGGTGTCCTGACGGTCGATGACATACGGCAGAATCAGTGCCAAGCCGAGTATCGGAACCACGTGCACCAGGCTCGCGCCCATATCGCCGAGGTAAAGGTTAGGCAGCATTACTCCCAGAACTTCCACAATATATCGAGTGGGCGGTCATCAAAGAACACGCGGCCCGTTCTGCCTATGCTGCAACCGTCCACCGGATCCGTCCTCAGTTCCGGAACGACGAGCGCTACATCGTAGCGTTGCAGGTGTTCTTCGCTCGGAGCCACCGCCATGCCTTCGTATACAGAGGCCGCGCCGGAGCCCGCGAGGCGGGCGACCGTCCCCTGCATCGCCTCGTCGCCGCCAAGCGGGCGGAACGTCGCGGTGTCGCCGGTGGAAAGCGAATTATAGATGGTTTCCGACACCGACAACGTGACCAGCACCGAGGCGCAGTCGGCGATGTTCATGATAGGATCACCCCGTTGGACGTTCACGCCGTTTGCAGTCAATTCCTGCCAGAGAACGCCGTTGACCGGCGAAGAAAGCGTATCTCCGCGCAGCTTGACGAGACGCGACAACTCCCGCTCTATGCGGATTTCGTAAGCCGCCAGCTGTTCTTCGGTCCGGGCGATATTTGCCTCGACAAGTGTCAACGAGGTCTCTGCTTCGCGCTGCCTCAGTGCCATATTCCATGCCGCGGCTGCGGAGTCGTCAAGATATATCGAGCGCCGCGCTGCGAGCAGTTGCAGCGCCTCCAAACCGGCGAAGTCCTCGATGGCGCCATCCAGAAACGCGCCTGAAAGTTCGAGAAAGCGATCGGGGTCGTTTTCATCGGGCGCCAGCTTGTTCTCGTCGACGGTAAGGCTGCCAGATTCCGAAGGTGGCTGGTCCCGATTTGGCGAGGTGTCTGGATCAGACGGTGCTCCACCTGCGGTGATCTCAAGTTCCCGAGTTCGTGCATCCGCGTACTTTCCGGCCGTCGATTCGATCCAGCGCAACGCTTCCCGTCGTGCATCGCGTTCGGCTTTGTAGCTTGTCAGATCCGCAGCCAGAAGGTCTCGTTCCAATTGCAGGTCGTTCAGGCGCACCTGGTCGGCCCTCGCATCTTCGACGGAGAAGAGTGTTGAGCCCTCTTTGATAAAAGCACCAGGCGCGCGATCCGGAAGATCAACGTCCCCGGCGACGGGAGCACGCGCGGTCAAGAGAGGCGCGTTAACAAATGCATTCGCGCTGGCCCCGGTCATCTGCTCCACGACAATGACGTAGAGCGCCCCAAACAGGAGAAAAAAACCAATACACAGGCGAAGATACCGCAATGTCGGTCCCTCTTGCAATTACAAGCATAGTTTAACCTTTATACGCACAACCAAATTAACGATACTATGGTGTAGGAAGATTTCGCTCGTCTGTGAGTTGTGTATGCAACTCCATCTTTGCTCCTGTTGTGGAACGAAATTTGGAAAGTTGCACATACTGCTGCCAGAATTCGAAGTTATGCGGCTGTGAAAAGTATCGGGTGGTCGTCTTGGATGTCCGTGGTGAGAGGCAGAGCGCACCCCGTTTATGAGTAAAAAGTAAGTGGAATTCGACAAATGGTTAAGCCTGATTTGACAAGTTCCGGCAGGGAAAACGTTCACGCTCCACGACTAGCAACATCTATCTTCGGCTTTGTCATGATTTGCGGCCTGCTGGGCATGGTTGCAATTTGGTGGCCTATACATCAGCACGCGCGAAGCTTCGAAACACGGGTCGAATCCGAGAATGCCATCCGCGGAGTGAAGGCACTTCGGCTCGCGGTTTCCCGGGCGGTTGAACGGGAATGGGAAAGCCTTCAAGCCGTCGCAGGACAGATCGCTCCAATGGAAAACGAAGAGATCCGCGCATTCACCGACGCTGTACTCGTCGCCGGTGGACGTGTCGCCTGGGCTGGGCTCGCCGATCTTTCCGGCACCATCAGAGTCGGCTCCAATGGGAGCCGCGTGGGCACCTCCGTATCAAGCACAAACTGGTATCGACAGGGTCTTCGCGGTCCGTTTTTTGGTGACATAACATCGTCCAACCCCACCGCGGCGCATGAGCAGAACGATGTGTTGAACATTGCCGTGCCAGTCAAATCCGCGGATGGAGATGTTACTGGAGTATATGTATACAGTCTGAAAGCAAGTTGGCTTCAGGATTACGTTCAGGCTGCTGCGGACGACCTTGGCTTGCTGGCTTATGTCGTCGACAAGCGCGGCCGCTCAATCTTTCCGACGCAACAGCAGACCAGCGTGGACCTTACACCAGCCAGTCTCAGTTCCCTTTCTCTCAATATCGAATCCGCACAGGTCGTCGAGGATGCAAACGGCGTGAGAAACATCTACGCCGTTGCGCCCGAGCTCACGGTCGGCAACGCGCCCCCCACTGGCCTCTCTCTGGTTGCGCGCGTTCCGCCGGCTTCTTTCGGTCAGGATGTATCGGACCTTTCGGTCGCAATGTGGATCAGTCTGGCCAGCTTGCTCGGTGTCTTGGGAGCGTTTTCGATCCTGTTCACACGGCATTTCGTGCGCCCGCTGGAGCGCCTGTCCGAGACCGCCCGAGAAATAGCAGATGGCAAGGAACCTTATCCGGAGGAATTCAATTCCAGCCGCGAAAGTGAGCAGCTCTCGCATGCGCTCAGCCGTATTCAGAGCCGATACTATTAGAGCACTGCAATCGCTTGGCACCGGAAGCGGGCACCTTGGCAGGTGATCATTCTGATCACCAAGCCGTCATTCGTTGCAAGAGAGACGAAAATCGGCTCTGGGCCGTTCCTGCCGGTAACGATAATGGTCCTCCTTATCGGTCCCGGCAGCTATCCCCGGAAATTGGGGATAAGTCCGAGTGCCCAGGCAAGCCCACTGTCGAGCTCCAATTTTTGGAACTCTAGGCCGTAATCGACACGGATTTTGTTTCGAAGATTTTCGACAGCTAGAAGCTGAAGTCCCCGACTTCAGCTTGTCTGGTCGTCGACCCGCGCACCGGGTGCATTGGATTTCACTGACGTGATTCCATTTTCGCGTCCCGACGCGCTGCTATAGGATTCGCTGGTTCCAACGACTTGGCCGTTGCTGGCCTTGAGATTGAACATCGGCTTATCCTGTCACACTTGTCGCGTTTGCGGAGTTTACAAGATAGCCGGAGGCACGAAAATGCAGTCAGCCGGAGCGGATCCGGCTTTCGTTGCTGCATTGCTCCTTTGGAGAGGTCACAATTGTCCGTTTCGGAAACAATGGCTCGGCAGCTTAGGCAAGAAGTTCAGTGCCCAATTTATCAGTCGATTAGGCTGAAGTTATCACCATCAGTAATGGTTTCTATGGATACCCCGGAGCGAAGAGGCTATGAGGCATGCAGTGTATATGTAACTTGGCAAGCATCCGCCATCGGGGGTCAAAACGCATGATGAACCGTTCAATCCTAGCCATCGCGACAGTGAGCCTGGGTCTGGCCGTATCGGGCATGTTTGCCGGGCGGGCACTGGCTCAGCAGGCGCAAGAGCCGACGCCGGTCGTGGTTGTCAAGTTACAGGCGCAGACGGTCACGCTGACTTCGACGTTGCCCGGCCGGGTTGCAGCCTCGGCGGAGGCAGAGGTGCGTCCGCAGGTCAACGGAATCATCACGGAGCGGCTGTTTCGGGAGGGGGGCTTTGTCGAGGAGGGCGACGCGCTTTACCGCATCGACTCCGCCACCTATTCCGCCGCGGTCGAACAGGGGCAGGCCGCGGTGACGCAGGCCAGGGTCCAGCTGGATGCGGCGGAGGTCGAGGCCGAGCGGCTGGTGGAGTTGCGAGAGCGCAACGTGACGAGCGAGCGGGCCTTTGACGAGGCCAAGGCGGTGCGCGACACCGCGGCGGCTGCGGTCGAGGTGGCCGAGGCGCAGTTGCGGTCGGCCGAGATCGAGCTGGAACGCACCACGATCCGCGCGCGCCTTTCGGGCGAGATCGGCCTGGCGCGGACCAGTCCGGGCGCGCTGGTGACGGCCAGCCAGGCCGAGCCCCTGGCGGTTATCCGGGACATCGACCCGGTTTACGTGGACGTGACACAGTCGGCGGCGGATCTGCTGCGGTGGACCCGCGGACAGACCGAGGACCAATTGACCAATGCCGACACGACGGTGCGTCTGACGCTGGCGGACGGATCGGATTTCGATGAGACAGGCACAATCACCGCCGCGGAGCCAAACGTCGACCCGCAGACCGGCGTGGTGGTGCTGCGCATGCAGTTCGACAATCCCGACCGGTTGCTCTTGCCGGGGATGTACGTGCAGGTCGAGATGCCTGTGGGCACCGCCGAGAACGTTCTGTTGGTGCCGCAGGAAGCGGTGCAGCGCGACAGGCGCGGCCGCCCGTTTACCTGGGTGGTGACTGCAGAGAATGTCGTCGAGGAGCGCCAGGTGACCATCCTTCAGGACCGCGGCGCCGACTGGGTGGTCAGCGGTGGGTTGCAGGACGGCGACCGGGTGATCGTCGCCGGGTTCCAGAAGACCGGGGTCGGTGCGACCGTCGCCCCGGAGGAGCGCGAGGCGCCCCAGGCCGAGGCGACCGGCGACGCAAACGACGACCCCGCCGAGGCGGACGACCAGAAATCCCCATAAGGAACCACTCCCATGGCGCGCTTTTTCATTGATCGCCCGGTCTTTGCCTGGGTTATCGCGATCCTGATCATGGGAATCGGGGTGCTGGCAATCCGGATCCTGCCAATTGCGCAGTATCCGGAAATCGCGCCGCCCTCGGTCACCATCAGTGCGAATTATCCCGGCGCCTCGGCCGAGACGGTCGCCAACACGGTGACGCAGGTGATCGAACAGCAGATGACCGGGCTGGACGGGTTGCGGTATTTCTCGTCCAACTCGACATCGGCGGGCCAGTCGAGCATCACGCTGACCTTCGAGACCGGCACGGATGCCGATATCGCGCAGGTGCAGGTGCAGAACAAGCTGTCGCGCGCCACGCCGCTGCTGCCGGAAACCGTGCAGCGGCAGGGTGTCACGGTCGAGAAATCCTCGGCCGGCTTCCTGATGGTGATCGGGATGATCTCGCGCGCGAACGGGTTCGACCAGGTGGACCTGTCGGATTACATGGTCACGAACCTTGTCGACGAACTGAGCCGGGTCGAGGGAGTCGGGTCGGTCCAGGTCTTCGGCGCGCAATACGCTATGCGGATCTGGCTGGATCCCTCCAAGCTCGCGGCCTTCGAGCTGACGCCTGCAGATGTTGTGAACGCCGTGTCGGCACAAAACGCCCAGATCTCGGCGGGGGCGTTTGGCTCGCGGCCGACGGTCGAGGGGCAGCAGCTGAATGCCACGATCACCGCGCAGTCGCTTCTGAACTCGCCCGAGGACTTCCGGCAGATCGTCCTGCGGGCCGAGACTGATGGCGGGCTGGTGCTTTTGGACGATGTGGCGCGTGTGGAGATCGGCGCGGAGAACTATGCCACCATCGCGCGCTTCAATCAGGATCCGGCGGCGGGCCTTGCTGTCAGCCTAGCACCTGGGGCCAACGCGCTGGACACCGCCGAGGCCGTGAAGGCGCGGATGGCCGAATTCGCGGAGTTCTTTCCCGAAGGCGTGGAATACGTCATTCCCTACGACACCACGCCCTTCGTGCTGATCTCGATCGAGGAGGTCATCAAGACCCTGTTCGAGGCGATCATCCTAGTCTTCCTGGTGATGTTCCTCTTCATGCAGAACCTGCGCGCGACGCTTATTCCGACGCTGGCGGTGCCGGTGGTTCTACTGGGCACGTTTGGCGTTCTTGCGGCGGCCGGCTTCACGATCAACACGCTGACGATGCTGGCCATGGTACTGGCGATCGGACTGCTGGTCGACGACGCGATCGTCGTGGTCGAGAATGTCGAGCGGATCATGGAGGAAGAAGGCTTGCCCCCGCGCGAGGCGACCTACAAATCCATGGGCCAGATCACCGGTGCGCTGATCGGGATTGCACTGGTGCTGTCGGCGGTGTTCGTGCCGATGGCGTTCTTTCCCGGCTCGACCGGGGTGATCTACAAGCAGTTCGCGATAACGATCGTGTCGGCGATGGCGCTGTCGGTGGTGGTCGCGCTGACCCTGACGCCCGCGCTGTGTGCGACGATCCTGAAACACAAAGATCGCGACAAGAAAAAAGGCGCCTTTGGTTGGTTCAACCGCGGGTTCGATGCGGTCCTGAGCCGGTATTCCGGCACGGTCGCCTGGAGCGTCAAACGTCCGTTCCGGGTGGGGCTGGTTTATCTTGCGCTGGCCGTAGCGATGGCGTTTCTGTTCACCCGCACGCCGACCGCGTTTCTGCCGGACGAGGACCAGGGCATCCTGTTCACTCTGATCCAGACACCGACCGGCGCAACGGCCGAGCGGACGCTAGACGTGCTGGAACAGGTCGAGGACTATTATCTGACCCAGGAGACCGACACGGTGAAATCCATGTTCGGAGTGGTCGGGTTCAGCTTTGCTGGCCAGGGCCAGAACATGGGCATCGCCTTTGTCCAGTTGAAGGACTGGGACGAACGCAAATCGCCCGGGCAAAGCGTGCAGGCCCTTGCCGGGCGCGCCTTCGGGGCGCTGAGCGGAATACGCGACGCGATGGTGTTTCCCATTGTGCCGCCCTCGGTGATCGAGCTTGGTAACGTGTCGGGGTTTGACGTCTATCTTCAGGCGCGTGGGGGGCAAACCCACGAGGAATTGCTTCAGGCGAGAAACCAGTTGCTGGGGCTGGCGGCGCAAAGCGAACTGATCGCGTCGGCCCGGCCCAACGGGCTGGAGGACGCGTCACAGTTCAACCTGGATATCGACTGGCGCAAGGCGGGCGCGATGGGCGTGACGGCCAACGACGTGGGCCAGTTGCTGACGGTGGCCTGGGCCGGATCCTACGTGAACGACTTTATCGACCAAGGCCGGATCAAGCGTGTCTACGTGCAGGGCGACGCGCCAGATCGTTCGATCCCGTCGGACATCGACAAGTGGCGGGTCCGCAATGCTAGTGGCGGTCTGGTGCCGTTCTCGAATTTCGCAAAAGGCTCGTGGAACTACGGGCCGCAGGGCCTCTATCGCTTCAACGGCATCCCCTCGATGCAATTGCAGGGCGCGCCGGCCCCCGGCGTGTCCACCGGTGCCGCAATGGCCGAGATGGAGCGGCTGGCTGAACAATTGCCGCCGGGCTTCGCGCTGTCGTGGACCGGGCTGTCCCTAGAGGAACGGCAATCGGGCAACCAGGCACCGCTGCTATATGCGCTATCGCTTGCGGCGGTGTTCCTGTCGCTTGCGGCCTTGTATGAAAGCTGGTCAATCCCATTCGCAGTCATGCTGGCCATGCCGATTGGCGTGGTAGGAGCATTGTCGGCGGCCTATTTCGGTGGATTTGACAACGGCGTCTTTTTCCAGGTTGGGTTGCTGACGGTGATCGGCCTGACCGGCAAGAACGCGATCCTGATCGTGGAGTTTGCGCGCGACAGGCACGTGGCGGGTGAGCGTGTCATCGACGCGGTGGTGGAGGCGGCAAGGCAACGCTTTCGTCCGATCATCATGACCTCGATGGCGTTCTCGCTTGGGGTGCTGCCTCTGGTGCTGAGTTCCGGCGCCGGGTCGGGCGGGCGCAACGCGATTGGTTCGGGCGTTCTGGGCGGGACGATATCCGGCACGGTTCTTGGGGTCATTTTCGTGCCGCTGTTCTTCGTGATCGTGACCAGATTGTTCAGGTTCGGACGCGGTGCACCGAAAGGGTCCTTACGTGACAAGGGCACCGGTTGATGCCTGCTGGCGGCCGGTTTGCACGCAAAGCTGACGTGGGCTGTGAACGGTAGGTAGCAGCCGAAGGGCGCGGGGCGGATTTGTCAGGTTGTTTTGCCTCCGCGAATTGTTTCGCAAGGGCGAGGGTTCTATACAGTCAGTTTGCTTGTGTATTCGCTCCAGAGTGCGAAGGCATCGCTGCGAGCGTGGCGGTATGATCTTGCGGAAAGACGGTGGCGTTCGGGGCGAAACAGGGCGGCGGTTTGATCATGGACGGACAGGAAGCGTTGCACCTGACCGAATGTCGCTGG
Organism: Roseovarius sp. MMSF_3298; assembly: GCF_030733705.1. Lineage (NCBI taxonomy): Bacteria > Pseudomonadati > Pseudomonadota > Alphaproteobacteria > Rhodobacterales > Roseobacteraceae > Roseovarius > Roseovarius sp. MMSF_3298. Next base: position 125,383 of record NZ_JASHIN010000013.1, on the reverse strand, counting down.
GGAGTGGAAGGACCTGGAGATAAAGCGGCTCGGAGATGCCCTTCGTCAAGCCTTCCGTCCAAGACCGCGGCTCTGACCGTTGCCACCGGATGTGCGCCCTGCGGGGACCAAAGCACCCGGCGTTTTTTGGCCATGCGAGCGTTGGCTATCTCATTGACCAAACCCCAGCACGCGATGTCGAAACCGCCTTTCCTCTTCGACGTCGTAGATTGTAATCGACGAGCGCCACACGGTTGTATTGCACGTGCAACAGTTCGGCCATGCGCTTTCGGTGAATGCGCCAGTCGATGCAGGCGCCAAGGTCACGCAAGATCAGTCGCTGTGACAGTAGAGGTTCCAGGCGGCCTACAGTCAGGCGCGTCAGCAGACCGGACAGACGCAGTCGCCTGCTCAGGGCCACGGCGATGCGAAATACCTGGCCGTAGGCTTGAAGCAATCGGTTAAGTTGATTCGCTCCATACGAATTACCGGCAGGACCTTGCCTTGCGATGGGACCGATTGCCTCCGCATGTCGAAATATCCACAACTCACGCGGAACCTCGCATTGATCCTTAGTCGTAAGTAACTGCATTTTCGCAAATCTTTGATATTAACGGAAACGTAACGCGAATGACGTCATTTCGACCCACTTCACGTGCGCTGATTCAAAAGGCCACCTTGACGCCGTATTATAGGCAAATTCAAATGGTTTATCTGTGTAGTATCTTGCAGTTGGGGGATTCATGACTTGCTTTGAAGGAGCATTCTCAAGCCCGGTCTTTCTAGTGGCCGCGGCGGTGATCGCACTTGCTGCCTTGACCATGATTTGGACCCTGAAATCGCAGGATTTCAACGGAAAGCGTTTCTACGCGCTCACCTTCATCGGTGTCATGTGGACTCTTCTCAGCGTTGGTCTCGAAGCTGCGTCAGCGACTTATGCCTGCAATATGCAATGGGCGACGGTCGCTTGGCTGGGGCACGGATTGGTGACCACCTCGTGGTGTTACTTTGTCTTCAATTACGTCGGAAACGCCGATTGGGTCCGCACACGTCGCGCAACTGCGCTTCTGCTTGGCACTACGCTGGGAATATTCGCCCTGGTCGCCACAAATTCGTTGCACCATCTCGTCTATACCGAGGACACGATGCTTCCGGTCGGCAGCAATCAGATCGAATACGTTCACGGGCCGGGCTTCTACACGATCATCGCCTTACTCTACACCTTCGTCATGGCCACCTTCGTTTGCCTGATAAGGGGTGTTGTCCGCGCCAAGCGGAGCGCCTGGCCACTGCTGAGCATGCTGACCGCCATCACCTTGTCCCCGCTGGTCGTGAACGCCGCCTACATCGGTCTGGACTTCACCTTCTTCGGTCTCGACCCCACCGCCTTCATGTTCTCGCTGGGCGTGCTGGCGTTCTCCTGGATGCTGCTGGTGAGCAAAACCATGGACATGGCCGCAATCGGTCAGTCGGTCCTCTTCGATACGAGCAGCGAACCGGTCGTCCTGATCGACCGCAAGCGAAACATCGTGCTGATGAACGCCGCTGCCCGCAAGCGCGGGCTGAGCCATGGCAACAATCAAGTGCTGCGCGACCTCTTCGACGGGCATGATGACTTGGCCACTGCGGCCGATGGCTCTCATCTGCGCATTGGCGACCAGGCCTACGAACCTCGAATACAGAAGGTCCGTAACCCTCTGAACCCATCCGCCGAAATTCTGGGATGGAGCGTGACCCTGGTCGACGTCACCGATCGCATGGCGATTAACGCGTCGTTGCAGGAGGCCCTCAGGACCGCCGACGCCGCCAATCGCGCCAAGGACGAGTTCGTCTCTGTGGTCAGCCACGAGATGCGCACGCCGCTGACTTCTCTTAAAGGCGGTCTTGCGATCGCCCTTAGCGGTCGTGTTGGCGAGATGAGCGACCAGATGCGCTCTTTGCTGGAAATTTCCCACCGCAACGGTATTCGCCTCTCGCGCCTGATCGACCAGATTCTCCTGGCGCAGAAGATGGACATCGGAGCGCTTCAACTCGAGGAAGACGCTGTCGATCTCGATCGCCTGCTCACAGACAGCATCGAGGAAAACCGCGTCTTCGCCTCAGAGCGCAAGATAACGCTTGTGAAGAAGTCCACTGTCTCGCACGCGTTAGTTCAGGGCGATGCCTTCGCCATTCGCCAGATCATCGACAACCTTCTGTCCAACGCCATCAAGTTCTCGCATGAGAACGGCACTGTCGAAGGCACGTTGCATATGACTAACGGCAAGCTGCGCTTGTCGATCAAGGATGCCGGCCACGGCATTCCTGAGGGGATGGAAGACCGCGTTTTCGGGCGCTTCGAACAGGTCGCCAACCAGAGCCAGCATTCGACGCAAGGCTCGGGCCTAGGCTTGCACATTTCCAAACGGCTGGCCTGTCAGATGCAAGGCGACTTGACCTATGAAAGCGCCATGGGCGTTGGCACGAATTTTCATCTGGAGTTCACCGCGATGGAGCAGAATGAAGACCGTTTGGCTGGCTAGCGCGTGCGATTTATACGTTTGAAGCAATGGTTTCATATTTGTGAATATCTAATCTTATAATGTCCTAGAACCGCGATACAGGTTAGGCCATACGGTCACTCTGAAGCTTGAAGCTTGTAGCTGCCTACCTGAATGACAAACAGCCACAGCTGATGGTTCTATCTCAGCACCGTCCTCGATGATTACAGCCGATACGACGTGGCATGGCGACTGTGTACCACCATGAGAGCAGACGATGTGACCGCCACTCTCGAGGAGGCCTTAGCGGCCTCGGGATGTGACCGGGCAACGGTGGCGTACCGGCCGAGGCGGCTCAGCGATAACGGCAGCAGTTACATCTCTGGCGATCTCGCGAAATGGCTCGAGGAACAGCGCATGGATCACGTCCGCGGTGCGCCGAACCACCCGCAAACCCAAGGCAAGATCGAGCGCTGGCACCAGACCCTGAAGAACCGCATCCTGCTGGAAAACCATTATCTGCCTGGGGCGCTCGAGCAGGCGATCGGTGACTTCATCGAGCACTACAACAACCAGCGCTACCACGAGAGCCTAGGCAACCTGACCCCGGCCGATGTCTACTGCGGCCGGGCAAAAACCATCCTCGCACGACGAAAGGAGATCAAGGCAAAGACAATCTGGAAACGCCGCTTGCTGCACCGACAGACAGCGGCATAGACTGAAACCACAACGAGCCAGATCCTCCGCTACCGATTAGGCCGCCCTGTTCCAAATCATCTGACGACGGACAGGCTCTCACTTTGACTTGCATGGCCCGAAGCCACCTCCCCCCGGTGTTTCCAGAACGAAGATATCGCCCACGGCCATCTCTCTGGAATCATTTCCCAAAAGCGCCTCTTCGGTACCGTCGGCGCGGATCACCCGGTTTTGGCCCGGCAGGCCATCGGCCCCACCGGCAAGGCCAAAGGGTGCGGTTTGTCGGTGCGAGGAGAGAACCGTCGCCGTCATCGGCTCGAGGAAGTGCATCTTGCGCACCACACCTTCACCACCGGGGAACAGACCTGCCCCGCCGGATCCTGCGCGGAGACCAAAATGCTCCAGCCGAACCGGGTAGCGGTCTTCCAGAACCTCAGGGTCGGTCATGCGGGTGTTGGTCATGTGCGAATGCACTCCGCTTGCGCCTGCGAAGCCATCGCCGGCGCCAGTGCCGCCGCAGATGGTTTCGTAGTTCTGGTGCGCGTCATTGCCGTAGACGAAGTTGTTCATCGTCCCTTGCGAGCCCGCGACCACACCCAGCGCGCCATAGAGCGTTTCGGTGATGGACTGGCTGACTTCCGTATTTCCGGCGATCACCGCGGCCGGGTAGACCGGATTGATCATCGAGCCGTCGGGCACCGTCATCTCGATCGGTTTCAGGCAGCCTTCGTTCAGCGGGATGTCAGAGCCGACAAGCGTGCGGAAGACGTACAGAACAGCGGCGCGGCAGATCGCCAGAGGCGCGTTGTAGTTGCCCGGATCCTGCTTGGACGTGCCGGTAAAATCCACCTTGGCCGAGCGGCTGGCATGGTCGATGGAGATGCTAACAGCGATCTGCGCGCCGGAATCCAGAGTGTATGTGAATTGACTGTCCTTGAGCACGTCGATCACCCGGCGCACACATTCCTCGGCATTGTCCTGCACGTGGCCCATATAGGCATGCACCACGTCCTTGCCAAACTGATCGACGATGCGCAGCAGCTCCCGCACGCCGGTCGCGTTGGCCGCGATCTGGGCGGACAGGTCGGCGATGTTCTGGTCGATATTGCGGCACGGGTACGGGCCGGAGGCCAGAAGCTGGCGCGTGGCCGTTTCCTGGAAGGCGCCGCCTTGCACCACGAAGAAATTGTCGATCAGAACGCCTTCCTCGTCGATATGGCTGCTGTCCGGCGGGGCGGAGCCCGGCGTCTTGCCACCGATATCTGCATGGTGCCCGCGAGAGGCCACCACGAAGAGGATATTCTCCCCCGCCGTGTCGAAGACCGGGGTGATGATCGTGACATCCGGCAGGTGGGTGCCGCCGTTGAACGGGTTGTTCATCATCACAACGTCGCCGGGCTTCAGCTTGCCCTCGTTCTGGCGCAGCACGGTAGCCACGCTTTCGCCCATGGAGCCAAGATGCACCGGCACGTGCGGCGCGTTGGCCACCAGCCCGCCTTCGGGATCGAAGATCGCACAGGAGAAATCCAGCCGCTCCTTGATGTTCACCGAATAGGCGGTATTGGCGAGCGTCGCGCCCATCTGCTCGGCAATATTCATGAAGAGGTTGTTGAACACTTCAAGCATCAGCGGATCGACCTGCGTGCCGATCGCCTCCGACCGGGTAAGGGCGATGACGCGGCGCAGCATCAGGTTGCCGTCGGCCATCGCCTCCGCTTGCCAGCCATGTTCGACGACGTTGGTGCCGGTCGGCTCGGTGATGATCGCCGGACCGTCGACGGTGGCGCCGGGGGCGATATTGGCCCGGTCCACGATCGGCACGGTGCGACGGCTGCCTTGGGTGTACATCTGCGCCTCGGTCATACAGTGACCGCTCGGCTCCATGCCGCCCGCCTCGGGCACCGCACCGGCTGCGCCGATAGCCTCCACCGTCAGCAGCTCGATAATCAGATCGGCGCCGGTCGGGGTGTAGCCAAAGCGCTGCTTATGCGCCTCGTGGAAAGACGCAGTCATGATCTCGGCACCGTCGAAGGGCACCTCGATGGTCTGGTGCGCGCCGGAGGTGCGGATATGCGCCATGCGCTTCACCTCGACGATCGACGCGTCGATCCCCTGTGAGATCACCTCGCCCCGCGCATCCTCCCCCAACGCGGCCAGCGCGGTCTCGGCGGCGCAAGTGGCATCGATCGGCTCACCAAATTGCTGCTCGCGCAGGGCGCGCACATCGGCAAGGCCCATGCCGAAGGCCGAAAGGACACCGGCGAAGGGGTGAACGAAGATCTTCTCGACCCCCAGCACGTCGGCCACCAGACAGGCATGTTGCCCGCCCGCGCCGCCGAAGCAGTTAATCGTGTACTGGCTGACATCATAGCCACGCTGGACCGAGATCTTCTTGATCGCGTTGGCCATATTCTCCACCGCGATGCGCAGGTAACCCTCGGCCAGCTCTTCCGGTGTCTTGGCCGGCTGGCCGCTTTCCTCGGCGATCTGCTGCGACAGGGCGAGGAACTTCTCGCGCACCACATCCACGTCCAGCGGCTCGTTCGCCTCCGGCCCGAAAACATGCGGGAAGGCGTCAGGCTGCAGCTTGCCCAGCATGACGTTGCAATCGGTCACCGTCAGCGGACCGCCTCGGCGGTAGCTGGCCGGGCCGGGATTGGCCCCGGCGCTTTCCGGGCCGGCCTGCATACGGCCATTGCGATAGCTCAGGATGGAGCCACCACCAGCGGCGACCGTGTGAATACTCATCATCGGAGCGCGCATCCGCACGCCGGCCACTTCCGTCTCGAAGGAGCGTTCATATTCGCCCGCATAGTGGCACACATCGGTAGAGGTGCCGCCCATGTCGAAGCCGATCAGCTTGTCCTGCCCCGCCATCTCGGCGGTGCGGACCATGCCCACGACGCCGCCCGCCGGACCGGACAGGATCGCGTCCTTGCCCTGAAACAGCCGCGCATCGGTCAGCCCGCCATTCGACTGCATGAACATCAGCGCCTTGCAGGCCCCGCTATCGGCGTCGAGCGCATCGCTCACCTGCTCCACGTAGCGGCGCAGGATCGGGGAGAGATAGGCATCCACCACGGCGGTATCGCCCCGGCCCACCAGTTTGATGAGAGAGCTGACCTTGTGGCTCAGAGAGATCTGTTCGAAGCCGACTTCCTCGGCGATGCGGCCGACCAGCTGCTCGTGCTCGGGGAAGCGGTAGGAATGCATGAAGGCCACGGCCAGCGCGCGCACGCCGCTGTCATAGACTTTCTGCAGCTCGGTCCGGATTAGGACCGGATCCGGCGCGGCGATCTTCTCGCCCCGGGCGCCGACACGCTCGTTCACCTCGATGACGGCATCATACAGCAGTTCCGGCAACACGATGTTGAGATCGAACAGGCGCGGGCGGTTCTGGTAGCCGATGCGCAGCACGTCGCGCATCCCTTTGGTGGTGACGAAAACGGTGCGGTCGCCCTTGCGCTCCAGCAGCGCGTTTGTGGCCACGGTCGTGCCCATGCGGACCGTCTCGATCGTGTCCTGCGGGATGGCGTCACCCTCGCCCAACTCAAGCAGTTGCCGGATGCCGTACACGGCAGCGTCCTGGTAGCGTTCCGGGTTCTCGGACAGCAGCTTGTGGGTCTTGAAGTCGCCTTCGGGTGAACGCGCAACGATGTCGGTGAAAGTACCACCGCGATCAACCCAGAACTGCCACATTTCCTATATTCCTTCTTGGTTCTTGCAGCGCCCTCCCGGGAGGGGATCCGGACGCCTGGTTTAAGTCGATCCGCTGTCGCGGAGCTCGGGCGGTCAGCCGTTCCGGTCAGATGTTGCGGCCTCAAGCGGGAAGGCGTCGAAGGCGTCGCTGTTGTGACCGAAGACGGCCTGCTGAAGACGGGTGCGTGACAGGCGCTGGTGTTCCACAGCCAGATGGTCGGCGAGGTCGGAATCGCGGTCGCGGATCGCCTCGAACATGCTGTGGTGCTGCTTGCTGGTCTCGGTGAGGTGCTGTTCGAGCGATTTCTGCTCTTCCGAGCGGCGCTCTAGGTCGATCCGGTTGGAGAAACAGGCTTGGTGCAGGCGGCTCGCCGTCAGCAGCATCCGCTCGTAGAAGTTGGAGAAATACTCGTTCCGGCCCGCCTCTGCGATGGCCATGTGGAATTCGAGGTTCACGTCCTGCCGCTGGATGCCGGTGCCGTTCGGGCACAGCTCGTCGAATTTCAGCATTTGCACGCGGATCTTCTCCAGATCCGCCTCGGTGCGGTTCTTCGCGGCGGCGCTGTTGACCACGCGACTCGACAGCAAAAGCGCGTCGAAGATCGAGGACAGATTGTCGAAGTTAAGCGGCGCCACCAGCGCCACGCGCCCGTCGCGGACCACAAGTCCTTCGGAGATCAGGTGGATGAACGCCTCTCGGATCGGCGTGCGCGACACGGAATAGCGCGCGGCAATCGCGGCCTCGTCCAGCACGCTGCCTGGTTTGAGGTTGAGGCGCAGGATGTCCTCGCGCAGGCCGCTATAGACCTTTTCACCCCCCCGGTTCGATTTGCCCTTGGTCTCATTCATTTTCGATCTCCCCGCCTAAAGCATTTTCATCAATGGAAAATTTCAGCATCCGGCCCGGGTTCGCAATCCCGAGCGGGTCGAATGCCGCCTTCATGTCGCGCATCATGCGCAAGGACGAGGAGGACTTGTACCGCTCCATGTCGCCGGTGTGGATCGAGCCCACGCCATGCTCTGCGCTGAAGGTGCCGCCAAGGCCCACGGCAATGTCGTAGAACATGTGGCCGACATGATCGCGCACGGCTTCCTGCGCGGTCTGCGCGGCCCATGCCTCATGCGTGAACATAGCGATGTAATGCAGGTTGCCGTCGCCGATATGGCCCACGACCACCGGAACCGCGTCCGGATAGGCCTCCGCCAGCTCGGCCTCGGCCTGTTTGATGTACTGGTCCAGCTTGCCGATCGGCACCGCAATGTCATGGGTCAGGCCCATGCCGGCATGCATGTTGCACTCGGTCACCGAATGGCGCACGCCCCATATCTCGCCCCGCTGGCGCTCGTTTTCGGCCAGGATCGCATCGGTCAGAGCGCCGCTTTCCAGCTCCGGCATGAGCAGGGTTTCAAGGATATCGCGATACTCCGCCTCGGTGCTGCGCCCGCCGACCTCTACGATCAGGTACCAGGGCGCCTGCCGCATTCGCAGAGCGCCTTCGGCTCGGAACTCTCGGACGATCTCCATCTCGCTATCCGACAGAAGCTCCAGCGCGGAAATCTCGCCGGGCAGCGCGCCGCGCAGATCGCGCGCGATGTAAAGGGCCGTGTCGATATCCCGGATCGCCAGCGCCGCCGTGGTCATGCCGCGGGGCCGGGCGAAAAGCTTCAGCGCGGCGCCGGTGATGATGCCGATCGTTCCTTCGGAGCCGATGAAGAGATGCTTGAGGTCAAAGCCGGAATTGTCCTTCCGGACGGTCTTGATCGCGTCGATGATGGTGCCGTCGGGCAGCACCACCTCCAGCCCCAGTACCAGGTCGCGCATCACGCCATAGCGCACGGCGGCGGTGCCGCCCGCATTGGTCGCGATATTGCCGCCGATCTGGCAGGAGCCTTCAGCCCCGAGGCGGAGCGGGAAGAGCCGGTCTACATCCGCCGCGGCCTGCTGAACATTGGCAAGGATGCAGCCTGCGTCGACGACCATGCTGTCATCGTTGGGATTGATCTCCCGCAAGCGGTTCATGCGGGACAGGTTCAGCACGATGGAGCCGCCCTGCCCGTCCGGCACCGAGCCGCCGCAGACGCTGGTATTGCCGCCCTGCGGGAAGACCCGGATGCGGTTGGCGTGGCAATAGGCCATCACCTCCGACACGGCTTGTGTGGTTGACGGAAACACGACGCACTCCGCCTGGCCGGTATGGCGCTTGCGCCAGTCGATCAGGTGCGGCGCCATGTCCAGAGCCGCAGTCAGAACGGTGACATCCTTGATATGCCCCAGGGTGCTTGCGTGATCCGTCATGATTTCAATCCGTTACTTGTCGAGAATGACCGTGTTTTCCGGCAGCCAGCCCACGGTGACCTCATCCCCGATTGCCGCCCGCGTGGTGGAGGTTTCGGAAATCGTGGCCACGAGCATCTCCATCCCGCCCGCAGCCTGAACCGTGAGACGCGTGGTGCTGCCGACAAAGGCGATTTCGGTCACCTTGCCAGTGATCCTGTTCTCGGTCGATGCCGCATCCGCGGCCCCAGCATGCACGAGGTGCAGGCGTTCCGGGCGGACCATGGCGGCAAGACGCGTGCCGGCGGCCTGCGCGAAGGTCGGCACGTGGATCACGTCGCCGCTGTCGATCTTCAGCGTGTTGCCGTCCTGCGCGGTGCCTTCCATCATGTTGGATTCACCGATGAACCCGGCCACGTATTTGCTGTTCGGCTCGAAATAAAGCTCGTCCGGGGTGCCAAGCTGGGCGATCTCACCCACATTCATCAGGCAGACCCGGTCGGAAAGGTTCAGCGCCTCTTCCTGGTCGTGGGTCACATAGATGAAGGTGGTGCCCATCTCCTGGTGAAGGCGCTTGATCTCGCCCTGCATCTGCTCGCGAAGCTTCTTGTCGAGCGCGCCCAGCGGTTCGTCCATCATTATGATCTCGGGCGAGTAGACGATGCAGCGCGCGATGCCGACCCGCTGCTGCTGCCCCCCCGAAAGCTGGCGTGGCTTGCGGTCCTCGAAGCCTTTCAGACCGACACGCTCGATGGATTCCATCACCCGCGTCTTGATCTCCGCCGAGGGCACGCGGCGGGTGCGCAGCGGATAGGCCACGTTGTCGAACACGGTCATATGCGGCATGAGCGCGTAGTTCTGGAACACCATGCCGATGCCCCGGTCGCGCGGCGGCACATTGGTCAAGTCGCGACCGTCCAGCATGATCTTGCCAGAGCTGGGCGCGATGGCGCCAGCGATCAGGTTTAGAAGCGTACTCTTGCCGGAGCCGGACGGCCCCAGCAGGGTCAGGAATTCGCCCTGCCGCACCGCGAGATCGGTGGGTTGCAGTGCCACGGCATTCCCGAAGGACTTGGAAAGCCCTTCAAGGGAAATGCTGATCGGCGCTTGGCTGTCGGTCATGGTTGGCCCTTTCACGGTCAGTCTTTTACCGGCACGGTATAGGCAAGCCGCAGGCGGCCGCCGTCCACATACATCGTCTGTCCGGTCATGTAGCTGGCATCGTCGGAGGCAAGGAACACGCAGGCCCGGCCGATTTCCCGCGCGGTTCCGAGCCGGCCCATCGGGGTCCGGGCAAGGATGCCCTTCATCGCCGAGGGATCGGTGCTGAAGATCTTGCTGAGCAGCTCGGTTTCGATCGAGCCGGGGCCGACGCCGTTCACCCGGATGCCATGCGGCGCAAGGCCGAGCGACATAACGGATGTGAGCTGGTTGATGCCGCCCTTCGACACCGCGTAGGGCACGATGGTGGGGCTGCAAACCTCTGCGTTGATCGAGCTCATATTGACGATTGAGCCCTTCACCTCATGGGTGACCATCCAGCGCGCGGCGGCCTGCCCCACAAGGAACGCGCCCTTGAGGTTGACGGCCATGACGCGGTCGAAATCCTCTTCCTCGATTTCGAGGATGGTGGCGTTGTGGTTGATCCCGCTGTTGCACACGGCGATGTCGATCGACCCGAAGGCCTTTTCCGTGGCAGCGATCAGCGCTGCTACATCTATGGATTTTGTCACGTCGCAATGGGTGTAGCCGCAGACATCCGTGCCCAGCTCTTCCGCCAAGGCCTGGCCTTTTTCATCCTGGATATCCGCGATCATCACGCGGGCGCCCTCTGCCACGTATTCGCGCGCGATACCTTCGCCGATACCCTGCGCCGCGCCGGTCACGATGGCGGTCTTGCCTTCAAGCTTCATGTCAGCTCCTTTCGGTATTCTTGGTGCAAGCCGTGTCGAAATCGCCGGCCTCCTGTGTTTGCGGAAGCAAGTGCTTCTGAATCCGCTGTGTCGGTGTCTTGGGGAAGCTGTCCACCACGGCCCAGAACCGCGGCACCTGGAAGGCGGCCATCTGGCCCTTGCACCACTCGGCAATCGCCGGGATGTCCAGATCCGCCGGATCGGCGGGCAGCACGTAGACCTTCAGCTCCTCGTCGCCCATGTCGTCCTTGACGCCAATCACGGCCGTCTCGGACACCTGCGGGTGATCGTTGATCGCCATCTCCACCTGCGCGGAAGAGATATTCTCCCCCCGGCGACGGATGCTGTGCTTCTTGCGGCCCTTGAAGCTGATATAGCCGTCCGCATTGCGCACCCCGAAATCACCGGTCAGGAACCAGTCGCCCCGGCGCGCCTCGGCGGTGGCCGCGTCGTTGTTGTAATAGCCCACGGTCAACACACCCGGCTCCCGCTCGCGCACGCAGATCTCGCCAGTCTCGCCATCTACGCAGGGGGTGCCATCCTCGGCCATCACCTCGACGTCGAAAAAATCTGCTGCCTTGCCGACAGAGCCGACCGGTCCGCCGATATTGATGGTCGAGAAGCTGGAGGTTTCGGTCATGCCATAGCCCTCACGGATTTCCACCGCGTAGCGGCGCGCGAAATCTTCCCACACTTCAACGGGGCATCCCCCGCCCCATGCAATGCGCGCGCCATGGGTCTTGTCGATCTCGGCCTCGGGCTGCTTGAGCAGAAGCTGCAGCATGCCGCCCACGAAATGAACATGGGTCGCGCCGCATTCCTTCACCTCGTGCCAGAAGCGCGAAGCACTGAAGCGGGGCACCATGTGGAGCCGCACGGGCACCATCAGCGCCATGACCAGCACCTCGGTGCCGAAGACATGGTAGATCGGATCCCAGAAATGCAGCACATCGCTCTGCTGCACATCCGACAGCCAGGCAGAGCTGAGCGCGCTGGCCTGCACCATCCGGTCGGACATCTGCACGCCCTTGGGCATGCCGGTCGTGCCGGAGGTGTAGAGGATGATCCGCAGGTCGGACCAATGCCGCGCCGCGCCGGTGAAGTCGGCGATTTTGGCGCCGTAAGTGGCGCCATCGGAGAAGACGAACTCCCCCGCCCCATCACGCCACAACACGCGGGGCGCCTCTGCCTCGGCCAGGGCTTCTTCGTACATGCGATCGGCGATCAGCAGCGCCGCTTGTGAATGGGAGAGCTGGTAGCTCAGACTCTTGCCGCGCAGCGCCACGTTGATCGGCACCAGCACCGCGCCCATCTTCGCCAGTGCGAAGAAGGTGATGACATGGTCCGGGTGATGGCTGAGCATCACGCCCACGCGGTCACCGGATTTGATCCCCGCGCCTGCAAGCCGGCCGGCCATCTCCCCCGCCGCGGCGTCGAGGCCGGCATAGGTCAGCTGGCCGTCATCCCACGACAGGTAGACATGGTCCGGATTGTCCCGCGCCGCCGTCTCGAGGAGGGACGCAACCGTCTCCTCCTCGTCGAAGTACGGTGGTCCCGCATGTTGTGCGAGGGTTACCAAAGCCATTTCCCTTCATCCGTCACGGTCCAGCGCTCGATGCAGGTGGTCTCGTCGAACTCCCGCGTGATGGAGCAATGGCCATTGCGCTGGCGCACCACCATCTTGGCGAATTCGAACACCGCCTCGCGCAGCGCCGGATCGGGCTGGTCGGTGAAGGGCACGAGGCCGTCGAGCACCACAGTGGCCGACCTCTCGCCAGTCTCGACGGAGACATCGTTGCGGAAGGCGGTGAAGATCGTCGCGAAGAGCTTGACGATGCTTTCCGGGTCATTGTCCTCGCAGCCGGTCTTGGCGGCGAGATCACCGGAGAACTGAGCGCCAAGCATGCGCATCGCCATCGAGATGACGTAAGACGCGCTGTGCACGCCGAGCAGTTCGTACAGGATCGAGACGACGTGGCGCACGTAGTCGGTGCTGTAGTTGTAGCCGCCTTTCAGAACGCGGGCTTCACTCCACAGCTCGGGGTTCAGCTTGGGCGCGGTCTCCGGGTCGAATTCCGGCGAGGTTTCCACATGCTCGACACAAAAGCGCTCTTCGGGGCTCAGGTCGTGATCATATTCGTAGAAGTAGCCCTCGTCATAGGGATGGCCGTCCGCCACGAACTTGGTGGCCACCCATCCAAGGCGCGGGCAATCCAGCAACTCGCCATTGCGCGGGTGCCAGGTCGACAGGATCGTGCGGCGCACCGCGGGCGGCACGGCAAGGGCCGCGATCCCGGGATAGGAGCCCCAGGGCGCCATGTAGCGGATCCAAGCCTTGCGATCACTCTCGACCACAATCTGCATGTTCAGGCCGCCGATCGAGTTGGAGTGATAATGATAGAGGGCCGCGGTCACCGCCGGCGGGTTGTCCTTGATCTCCAGCTTGTCGAGCGCCTCGATGAACCGTTCCTTCTGCTCTGACGACAGCAGGCGGCGCCAGATCTGGACCAGCGTATCCTCGCCCTTCTCGCGGTAGCACATGGCGGTGATGCCGGACACCATCATCCATGCGACGCCACCTGCCAGAGCGGTTCGTTCGCTCAGCTCCGCGAAGGTTTCGTCTTTCTTGACCTGTTTCATCAATACAGTCCTTTTGGTTCAGAGAGTTTAGCCAGCCATCGGCGTCGATTTGCGCAGCCCCGCCACGATGAGCGAGACGACCAGCGACATGGCCGTAAGAAGAGTGGAGACTGCCGCGATCACCGGGGAAATCTCCCAGCGAATCGAGCTGAACATCTTCACCGGCAGGGTCACCGTGTCCGAGCCGGACAGGAACCATGCGATCACCACCTCGTCGAAGGAAATCAGGAAGGCGAAGAGACCGGCCGCGATCAGCGACGGAACGAGTTGCGGGAGCACCACGGTAAAGAACATCCGCATGGCGCTGGCCCCCATCAGCTGGGCGCCGAATTCCAGGTTGCGGTCCAGCTTCTGGATGCCGGCGATGATCATGACCATCACGTAAGGTGTGGTGTAGATCACGTGGCCCAGCACCAGTGCGAAAGTGCTGCCGGTGATCCGCAGATAGGAAAAGTAGAGATACAGTCCCAGCGCCGTCACGATGGTCGGCACGACAAGCGAGCTCATCATCAGGCCGGAGATCAGGCTTTTGCCCGGGAAGTTGTAGCGCGCGACCCCGTAGGCGGCGGGCACGGCCGTCAGCAGCACCACGATGGTGGTGATGACCGAGACCTTGGCGCTCATCAGCACCGGGTCTGTCCAGTCGGAGGAGGAGAAGAAGATCCGGAACAGTTCCACCGAGAATTCCTCTGGCGGGAAATTCAGATCGCCCGGAGGGCCGAAAGCGATGGGCACCACGACGAAAATCGGCGCGAGCAGGAAGAGATAGCCGAGGGTGGCCAGCAACGTGCCGAACCTGCTCAGGCGCGCTTGGATTGGATCCTTGATTTTCTCAGACATGATCGGTCCTCACAGGGCGGCGCGGCGGTTGCGGGCATAGACGGTCCCGACGACGATCAGGGTCATCCCGAGCAGGATCATCCCGATGGCTGCAGCCGTGTTCCAGTCCAGGGCTTCGCGGGTGTAGAAATCCACCAGGTTCGACAGCATCGCGTCACGCGGGCCACCAAGCAGGGCGGGAATGATGAAGAAGGACAGCGCCATCACGAAGACGCTGGCCAACGCGGCGATGATGCCGGGCACGCTCATCGGCAGGGTCACGGTCCAGAAGATCCGCGCCGGGCGCGCCCCCATGATCGAGGCGGAACGATAGACCGCAGGGTCGATCGCCAGCAGGCTGGCCAGAACCGGGAATACGACGAAGGGCGTGAGGTAGTTGGTCATGCCGATCAGCACGCCGGTGCGGTTCAGCAGCAGCGACATGGACAGCTGCCCGCCGCTGATCGCGTCCAGCGCCGAATTGATGATGCCTGTGCGGCCAAGGATGATCGTGAAGGCGTAGCACTTGACAAGAACGCTGGTCCAGAACGGCAGCAACACCAGAATGAGCAGGAAGGCCCGGCGCTTCGCGGGCTGGCGCGCAAGGTGTAGCGCGATCACGTAGCCGATCAGCAGGCTCAGCGCGCTGGAGGAGACTGCGATGACCATCGTGGTCGACAGCGTGCGGTGGAACAGCGTGCTCTTAATGATCGAGATATAGGACCCCAGCGAAAAGTCCGGCCCCTCGACCGAGGTGTAGAAGATGTAGAGCAACGGCAACGCCGAGATGCAGATCGCAATGATCGCTGCCGGCGTTACGAAGATCGACGCTTGGCGGAAGTCGCGCATGACGGATCATTCCCCTGCTTCAAGAGGTTACGGACAGATCGAAAAATTCGAGGCCACGGGAACGGTCGGCGGGCGAGGCCGCCGACCGCGAGCGGGTCAGATAAGGACCCACTCCTTGAAGCGCCGGGAAACTTCTTCGAAATTATCGGCCCACCAAGCGTCGTTCAGGACAAGGTGGTCCGGGTCGCTGAGATCGGGCAGCCAGGACTGGCTGTCTTCCGTAAGCATGGGAACAGCAGACTTGGAGACCGGCGCATTGCCGAGAAGTTCCATCGTCGCCGCCTGAATTTCGGGGCGCATGGCGAATTCGAGGAACCGCATCGCGTTTTCCTTGTTCGGCGCGCCTTTCACGACGGCAAGATATTCAAGACCGTTCAGGGTCTGGTCAAAGGAGAACTGGATGTTGCCGCTTTCGCTTTGCGCGCCGGTGGTGCGCACGCGGCTGGCATAGGTGTAGCTGAAATCGACCTCGCCGGTGCGCAGCAGCGCGATGGTCTGCGGCGTGGCGCTGACCCAGGAGGCGACCTGCGATTTGATCTCGTCCAGCTTGGCAAAGGCGCGCTCCACGTCCAGCGGGTAGACATCGGCCGGGGCCACGCCATCGGCCAGCAGCGCCGCTTCCAGCGTTTCGCTCGGACGGTCGCGGAAGGTGCGCAGGCCGGGGAATTTCTCAAGGTCGAAATACTCGGCAAAGGTAGTCGGGTGCTCGCCCTCGCCGAAGCGGTCCGCATCCCATGCGATGCCGCCGGCCCAAGTGTAGAAGGGCATCAGCGTCTCGGTCGGCGCGAGGGTCATGTCGTCCACGTCAAGCATCGACTCGTCGAGCGGCTCCCAATAGCCTTCCTTCTCGCCGGAGGCGCCCATGGCGCCCGGTGCGTCGAACACGTCCCATTCCACGTTGCCGGTCATGACCTGCGCCTTGACCTTGGCAAGGTCCGGCGTATCGACGATGTTCACTTCGATGCCGGTTTCGGCGGTGAAGGGCTCGATCACGCCTTTCACGACGGAGTCGCGATATGCGCCGCCCCAGGTCACGAAGGTCATCGAGTTGGACTGCGCCAGCGCAGAGCCCGGGCGAATGATCATCGGCGCGGCAACCGCGCCGGTCAGGCCCGCAAGCACCTTGCGGCGCGACAGAGTGACGTGTTTCTTCATCTTTGGTTAGCTCCCAGTTGGCAAGTGAAGGTTAGTTCTGGTTTGCTGCCGATTTTTCCTTTTCCAGGATCGCAGGCAGGGCGAGTTTCAGGGCTTCGACAACCTCTGGGCTGGCGGAGCGGAGGGGGGGCAGACAGCCGCCATGCGAAAGGCCCATTAGCTCTAGCGCGGCCTTGATCGGCCCCGGGTTATGTTCCCGGTACAGCATCGAGATGAAGGGCATGATCTCCTGGTGGAGGGCCAGCGCTTCGGCGTTCTTGCCGTCGGCGCAGAGCTTGTAGACCTTGTTCCAAAGGTTCGGGATGATGCAGGAGCCGGCCAGCATGCCGCCCCTCGCGCCCATCGCCATATGCAGCGGGAAGACATCTTCCTGCCCGGTCAGGATGCTGACCCGGTCCCCCACCAGCTCCACCGTCTGCATCTGGTAGCGCGTGTCGAGGCTGCAGGCCTTCATCGCGGTTACGCGAGTCTCGTCGGCCAGGCGCACCACGGTCTCCAGCGACAGCTGGATGCCGGTGCGATAGGGGATTTCATAGAGCATCAGAGGCAGGTCGACACTGTCGGAGACGCGCTTGAAATAGTCGACGAAGCCCTGCTCGGTCGGGCGTGCGTAATATGGCGTCACCAGCATCAGCATGTCGGCGCCGGCGGCGGCGTATTCTGCGGCCTCTTCCAGCGTGTCGCCAAGCCCCGGCGACAGAAGCCCCGGGATGACAGGCACCCGACCCGCGACCGCCTCTAGCGTTGCATCCAGCATCCCACGCTTTTGCCGCCGGCTGAGGGCCGTTGCCTCACCCGTACCGCCGATGGGCGCGATGCCTGCGGTATTTGCGGCAATCAGGTTCTCGATCAGATCGCTGACAGCGGTGCGGTCAATGCCACCCTCTGCGTCGATCGGCGTGGGTGTGGCACTAACGATGCCTTCGATTTTGTTGACGGTACTGGTCAAGTCGCAGGATCCGGGTATTGAATGCATTTTCAGTATACGTACTGCACACTCAAACGTATTTCAGGTCAATACCCAAGGTGCACAAAAATTTTTTATGAATATATTTCAGAGGCGTAAAGGTGAAGTGTTGGCGGAATAGGGGTCGGTTATTTGGGCCAAAACGGGCCCAAAAGAAGCTGAATGAGGCGGATTGCCCGGAACATTTGAGGCGTGAGGCGACTCACTTCGCCAATCAAGGGGGGGCGATCAGGGGCAGGCGATCCGCCACATCCTGAAGCGTCCTTGTTGCGTCACTTCTCGGATCAGGCCTCTCTCTTCCATCCAGGTTGATCTGCCCCCATCGGGTGGTCCGGGTTTCCGCCCTTAGTACCAGCTGGAATCCGCAATCGAAGAAAGACTTCCGAAGCGCGAATCCCGATCCTTCCAGTACCCAATCCTCTCGACCAGCTTCTCGACGATCTCGAGCACCCGGGCGACCTGTTGCAAGTCTTCTTCCATGCAAACGCGCACTTCGGCGTCATCCTCAGCTTCGATATGCTTCAGCAGCTCGTCGCGCTCTTCTTCAAACATCTGCGACAGGCACTCGGGTCTCTTCTTTTGATTTCACAAAAAGCGGCGCAGCCCCGCGGATTAGGCTCGGTTCGAGAAGTATACCTGTCTTCGCTTGCGGCTGGCCCTTGAAGGGAAAACATTTGTATGTTACGCATATACTTAATATTATACGCTACATACCATTGATAATAAACGTGGGAAGCTATGGCGGCACTTGAACGGCACGACAGCATCGAACACCATAGATCGGGTCCTGGCGGCGCAGAGCGCGAGAGTGGGAACATCATAGGCATCATCCTCATAAGCATGATCTGCGGAACGACGGCCGCGATCACCGCGTTCCTTTTCGGCGCTAGTCTGTGGACCATGCTGCTCCTCTATTCGCTGGTTGGCTCAGCTTCAGGGCTGCTCGTGCCGGCGGTCCAAATGATACGTTCCTCCGCAAAGCGCAAAGATGCTTCCGGCTTGGTCCTGCGCCGGCCCGAAGGATATTGATATCCAGCATCGCATCACATGCGCGGATGGGTCCGAGCGGCATCCGGTCGCAGGGCGCAGCCTGCTGCGCGGTAAGGCTGCCACGGTTCCATAGCGCAAGCTTGCCCTGATCAACGGCCATGCGGTATTTTGGATCATCATGAAAAACGCACACGCGCCCTTCGAGAGCCTCGGCATCAAGGATCTCGTTCCGCCCATCGCAGCCCATCCCGAGGCCCCCCTGTCATCCCTTCTGCCACAGGCACGGTCAGCGCTGACCTACGCGCTAGCCTCGGCCGAACAGGATGCGCCCCTGCGCGTATTCTTTTCGATCTGCGACGGCAAAACCCGCGCCCGAGTCGTGCATGTCGACGGTCCGGATTCCGAAACGATCTGGTGCCGGTTCGACGAGTGGCGCAGCGCCTGGCCCGAACCGGATCCGCAAGTCCGCTGGCTGCGTATCGATTGGGTGACCCGCACCTGGAACCTGACATGGGAGCAGTGCCAGCTCGCCATCCGGAGCAGCAAGCGCAATTATTTTCGCTACGGCATCGCTCTCGACCCCGACTTTCGCCAGGCATTCCTCGAACAGGAACTGAACGCCAACGCCATGCTCTACCTCGGCAACGACCGGCACGAGGGCGGACTGAATGCGAAAAACACGCAGATCTACGGTCAGCGTCGCTTCGGCCGGGGCTTTCACCTGCCCGAGGCACCGACCGATCCGGTGCGCCTCTTCGCCACCGATGCCTTTCTTCTTCAGCCGGACCGGCCCCCGGTGCCCTTGCACGGGTTCAGCGGCGGCACCGAGGGCCGCGACACCGGGCGCCGCCAGGTCGATCCGCTTGACGCGGCCACGGTCGAGAACATGGTGGACCAGTCCAGCCGATTCCTCGCGGCCCAGGTGGATCCGGAAGGCCAGTTCGTCTACGGCGTCCACCCCTGCTTCGACCGTGAGATAAAGTCCTACAACACCCTGCGCCACGCCAGCACAGTCTATGCCATGCTCGAAGCGTGGCAGGTCACCCGCGACGCCGGGCTCAAGGCCGCGATCGACCGCGCCCTGCGCCTGCTGACCGAGGGGCTCATCCGGCAATACACCGTCCCGGGTGGCGAACGCGTGGCCTATCTCCTCGACGTTAACAACGAGGTGAAACTGGGCGGCAGCGCGGTCTGCCTTCTCGCCCTCGTCACCTATACCGAACTCACCGGCGACGAACGCCACCTGCCGCTTCTGGAACAACTGGCGCAGGGCATCGCGCTCATGCAGGACCCGGACTCCGGGCAGCTGTCGCATGTGCTCCATGCCGAAGACCTGTCCGTCAAGGAACGCTTCCGCATCATCTATTACGACGGTGAAGCCGCCTTCGGCCTGATGCGCCTTTACGGCCTGACGAAGGACCCGCGCTGGCTGGCTCTCGTGGAAAAGGCCTTCGACTACTTCATCGCGCAGGAACACTGGCGCACCAACGATCACTGGCTCGGCTACTGCGTCAACGAACTAACGCTCTACCGCCCGGAAGAGCGTTATTTCCGCTTCGGTCTGCAAAACGTCGCCACCCATCTCGACTTCGTCATCGACAGGATCACGACCTTCCCGACGCTGCTGGAACTGATGATGGCGGCACACAAGATGATCCTCCGGCTGGAGCAGAGCGAGGCGCACCGACACCTTCTCAAGCATCTCGACCGTGACAAGTTCTACCGCGCGCTGGAGACCCGGGCGCGCTACATGCTGAACGGGTTCTTCTGGCCTGAAACGGCGATGTATTTCCGCAATCCGCAACGCATTCTGGGGAGCTTCTTCATCCGCCATCACGCGTTCCGGGTCCGCATCGACGACGTGGAACATTACCTCTCCGGCTTCGTGGCCTATCTCCGCCACTACCTGCACCGCGAAGTGGCACCGACGCTCCCGTCGCCCGCCCCGGCCCCGGCGCGGGATCTGCCGCGGCCTGCCGACGCGGTGCTGGCCTGCGGCGGTGCGGTCAACCTCAGCCGGCGCCAGCACATGCGTACGGCCCAGCTCGGGGCACAAAATGTCCTCGACATCCCCGAATTACGGGCCGCCGACCTTGCGGTCGTGAACCTGGACTGCGTCGTCAGCACCCTTGGCAAGCAAGGCACCGACAAGGGCGAGGACGGTCCTTTCTACTGTCGCGCCCGCCCCGAGTTGCTGCGTGTCCTGACCGCCGCCGGTGTCGATGCCGTCACCGTGGCCAACGCCCATAGCGGCGATTACGGGCCGACCGCCCTGCAACAGCAGCACGAAATTCTCGACGCGCTCGGAATCGCCAGCACAGGCAGCGGCGCAGACCGACAAGACGCTTTCAACCCCGTCGTCTGCCGCGCGGGCGACATGCGCGTGGCCCTTCTCAGCGTGGACACGACCCAGCATCGCTTCGCCGCCGGCGATGATGGCTTCGGCACCGCCTACCTGTCACCCACGGATCCCCGGGCATGGCGCCGCGTGATGGCGGAACGGATCGCGGCAGCCCGCAACGAGGCCGATATCGTCCTCGTTGCGGTGCATTGGGCCGCGCGAAGCACTCCTACCCGGGACAGCGACATTCGCACACTGTCCCACGCCCTTGTCGATGTCGGCGCCGACGGTGTGCTCGGCACGACCGGCCCGCATCTCCACGGGATCGAACTCTATCACGGGAAACCGATCATCCACGGCACCGGCTCCCTGCTGTCGGACACCCCGCGCGCGTGGTTCCGACCCGGCGGGCTATTCCGCCTGGGCCTGTGCAAGACCGGGATCACTTGGGTCGAATACGTGCCCGTTGGTATCGGCGACGGCTTCAGCCAGCGTCTCGACGGCGAAGCGGCAACTCGGGCAATCGACAGCTTCGATGGCGCCTGTCAGGCGCTGGGTACAACGCTCACCCGCACCGCGGAACAGGCCTTCGTCCAGCTCGCCCCCTCGGCACCGCGTTCCGTCAGCACCGCTGCACCAGCCATCAGGCCCTCCGACCGCTACCGTCACGACCTTCTGGCCCGTTACACGCCCGATTCCGCCTTGGGACAGGCAGGCTTCGTTCCCGGCGATGCCCGCATCGCACCGGTGACGCTGAACGGGCTTCAGCTTCTGGGAATGAGGGTAAAACCCCCAGTAATCACCGGCCGCCAGATGCTCTGGATAGAAACCTGGTGGTCAAGCCCGAAACCTGTCCCCGAAGATCTTCGGCTCGGCGTTCTCGCCATCCCGCTTGGATCACGGCACGCGGCCGAATGGGGCAAAGGGACCGACCACGATCCCTGCGACTGGATGCAGCCCACCACCCGCTGGCAGCCGGGAGCGATCTACTATGACCATTGCGGCCTGCGCCCGCCCGCTCTGGAACATATCGCGCCCGGAGCGCTACAGCTCGAACTGAGAGTCCTCGGCCGCAGACCCAACACAGAGTGGTATCTCTTTCCGCGGCCCATCCCGGTTCAGTTACCGGCCTGAACACGGGCGTACGTCGCATCGGCGCCTGACGGCACATCCGCAGACGTCTCGCACGTGTATTCGTTCAGCAGGGTGGTCACCACACGATTGAGTCCAGTTGCGTTCGAGCCCTTGACCATGACGACGTCATCCGCCCGCACCTCTGCCTCAAGAATATTCAGAAGGTCCTCTGGTCCATCCAGCGCCTGGTGGCCGGACAGGTTATCGATGCCTTCGAACTCCGGGCCCAGCGTATAGATACGGTCCAGCTTTAGCTGGCCCAGATAGGCCACCAGCTTGGCGTGCTCCTGCGCGCTGACATCGCCCAGCTCCGCCATCGCCCCCAGCACCGCAATCCTCCGGCCCTGTGTGGGCGTATTGCGCAGGTGGATCAATGCCGCCCGCATCGACGCCGGATTGGCGTTGTAGGAATGGTTCAGCAGCACGCAAGCCCCGGACTGCACCGGCAGTCGATGCACCTCGCCTCGTCCGCTGGTGACACGAAAACTCGCGAAACGCTCTGCCAGTTGGTCCAGCGGCAGGCCCAGGGCGTGATACACCGCGCAAGTCGCCATGAAATTCTCCAGCATGTGCGGCCCGTGCCGCAGACATTGCGCCAGTTGCAGGCGTCTGTCGTCCACGCCGATCGTCGCCACGCCACGCCGCGCATCGAACCCCAGCAACACGACGTGGTCCTGTGCCCGTCGTCCGTAGTGGATCACCTCCAGCCCCTTCTTGCGGGCAACCTTCTGCAGATACGCACCCTCGTGCATTCCGCTGTTCAGAATCACCGGGGCACCGCGGCGCATCCCGTCAAAGATCCGCGCCTTGCGTTCGGCAATCGTGCGCAGGTTCTGATGATAGAGGACGTGTGCCAGCTGGATATTGGTAAACACCGCGACGTCAGGCCGTGTCAGTTTGGAATTGTCCGCCATGCCACCGATTGCAAGCTCCAGCACCACGAACCGGTCGCGCTCCGACGCACAGCCCAGGTTCCAGGCCACGCCTCGCGGTCGGTTCCCGCTCTCACGCGTGGCGTAGACCGGACCGAACGCCCGCAGCGCATGGGCGGTCAGATCCGTGGTTGATGTCTTGCCCGAACTGCCCGTGATCGCCACGACCGGCGCCGTGATCCGGCCACGCGCATCTTTCGCCATCCGCATCAGCGCCGTCATCGGGTCGGGCACTTTCAGGATCGCCTCCGCCTCAAACGCCGCCGGCACCTCACCTGAAACGACCACCAGCCGCGGGCGCACATCTTCGCGTGCCAGCGTCTCCTGCGTAATGCCGAATGCCATCTCGCCAGTTCTGAGGAAAACGATATCGCCAGGTCGGTAGGTCGGGAAATAGGTTGAAATACCCGAAACGACGCGTTGTTCGTTCTCGACGTGCACCCAGGCCGAGTCGGGCAGGATCGAGGCGACCTTGCTCAATGTCCAGTCAGGCATGCAGGCGTCTCCCTTCCCCGGAAAGCAGCATGACAGTTGCGCGCGCATGGGCCGAAGGCCCTCCGGCCCCGGGCAACATCTGCTCCGGGGCCGGGATCGGGTCGGATTACATCGCCGTGTCGTCGATTCCGCCGGTCAGCCCGTCCAGCAGCCCGCCATCCAGCAGGCCGTCAGTCAGACCGCCAAGAACACCACCGCCGCTCGACGGGTCGCCGTCGGTGATCAGCACAAGGTCTGTCGCATCCGCTACCAAGCCCTGGTCGCCGATCACATCGCCCAGCACCCCGTCATTGCCAGTCACGTCGCCAAGGACACCGCTGTTGCCGGTGACATCGCCAAGCAAACCGCCGTCCGACACCACGTCATCCAGCAGTCCGGCATCCGAGCCCGTCAGCCCCGACAGCAGACCATCAAGCGGGCTGGTTTCGCCGCCCAGCAAACCATCCAGAGGGCTGCCGTCGCCGCCGAGGAGACCGTCCAGAGGACTGCCTTCGCCGCCCAGCAGACCATCCGTCAGACCACCCAGCAGGCCGGCTTCACCGGTCAGCCCATCCAGCAATCCACCGTCGCCGCCAAGCAGGCCGTCAAGCGGGCTGCCTTCGCCGCCGAGAAGACCGCCCAGCAGACCTTCGTCGCCGGTCAGGCCCTCCAGCAGACCGCCCTCACCGCCCAGCAGGCCATCCAGAAGGCCGCCACCACCGGCACCGTCGTCCGGCGTGCCGCTTTCGCCCAGCGCGCCGGTGCCGGTCAGGTCACCGACCAGACCGCCCGAGCCGGTCACGTCGCCCAGGGCCCCGTCGTTCAGCAGGAGGTCACCCAGCAGGCCGTCGGATCCGGTGACATCGCCCAGAACGCCGTTGTTGCCCGTCAGGTCTCCCAGCAGGCCGCCATCGGACACCACGCCGTCCAGAAGGCCGGTATCGTCGCCCTGAACACCATCCCCCAGGATCGGCTGCCCCAGAAGTTCGTTGCCAAGGTCGCCAAGCGCGCCGTCTGGACCAACCAGGTCACCAAGCAGCCCTTGCGAGCCGGTGACGTCGCCGAGGAGACCATCATCGTCGGTCACGCCGGCCAGCAACCCGCCAGCGCCGATCAGCGGATCGAGCAACCCTTGAACATCGGCATCAGCGTCCGCGTCTGCGTCTGCGTCTGCATCCGCGTCGGCATCCGCATCGGCATCAGCGTCGGCGTCGGCGTCCGCATCGGCGTCAGCATCTGCATCGGCATCTGCATCTGCATCGGCGTCTGCATCAGCATCCGCATCGGCATCCGCATCGGCGTCGGCATCCGCATCGGCGTCAGCATCCGCATCGGCGTCAGCATCGGCGTCCGCGTCTGCGTCAGCGTCAGCATCGGCGTCCGCGTCTGCGTCAGCGTCCGCATCTGTATCATCCACCGGCGAACTGCCGCCGCCGCTCGCGGCCACCGCGGCAAGACCCAGGCCACCAAGCACGGCCGCCGCGACCCCCTCTTCAGAAAAGCCGGCGCCAAGCCCGCCCTCTTCCGTCGGGTCGCCATCGACAACCGGACCGTTGCCGTAAACGATGCTGTGCAGCGACCCGTTTTCGGTCGGAACGTAGTAGTCCTTGACCGTCACCATGTCGCCATTGCCGAAGTCGATGACCAGGTCATCGCCCATCCGTACATATTTCTCCTGGCCGGTCTGATCCACATTCAGGAAAACACGGGGCTCGTCCGGAGACGCTTGAATTGTCTTGTTAGCCATCTTCTCTCACACTCCCATTTATCAGCGGCCCAATATGGGCCTCACCCTCACCCAGAGCTTATGGATGTATTTCAACGCTATAAGCATGTTGTCAATATTTTAGTATGTATTTAATAACCTTTCGTATGGTTAAATATTAATCACCGAATGCTTCTGTCGCAGTCTCGTCACAGTCCCAGCCATCCGTTTGCGCCTGAACCTCCATGTTGTCAGATCCCGCAAGCCTTTGGTATGTAATGCTTTTGCCGTTCCGCTCAGGACTGCAGGCCGAACCACGTAGACCGACAACGCCCCCGAAGGCCCCACCGCATCTCTCCATCGGAATGAATTTCCGCCCTATTTCTCTGGACTTGAGCGATCATTCGCACAACACTGCCACGTATCACTCACTTGGTAATTCCCTTCTTTCGATGGAGAGAGGCGGACCATGCTAGGTGAGTGGTGGTGGGGGGTGGCACAATCCGCCTCTCTGCTGGGGCGCCTCCAGTACGGGGCGTCCCAGCGCTCGAAGAAGGCTTTCAGGGGGCCTCCTCCTACGCCTTCCTGTCAGCCAGGTCAGCGATTCCGGGTTCTCGTCTGCGCGTATCCACGCCCCTTTCGGATTGCTTCCGGGCGGCAGATCCGCCCGGAAGCTTGACCTTCCGGTCCTAGACCGGTGTATCGTCGCCGCCGCCGGTCAGCCCGTCCAGCAGGCCGCCATCCAGCAGGCCGTCAGTCAGGCCGCCCAGCACGTCACCGCCGCCCGACGGATCGCCGTCGGTGATCAGCACCACGTCCGTGGCCTCGGCCACCAGCCCTTCGTCGCCGATCACATCGCCCAGCACGCCGTCATTGCCGGTCACGTCGCCGAGGACACCGCTGTTGCCGGTGACGTCGCCCAGCAGACCGCCGTCCGACACCACGTCATCCAGCAGCCCGGTATCCGGACCAGTTAGCCCCGACAGCACTCCATCCAGCGGGCTGCTTTCTCCTCCAAGCAAGCCATCCAGCGGGCTGCCTTCGCCGCCCAGCAAGCCATCCAGCGGACTGCCTTCGCCGCCCAGCAGACCATCCGTCAGACCACCCAGCAGGCCGGCTTCACCGGTCAGACCATCCAGCAATCCACCGTCGCCGCCCAGCAGGCCGTCAAGCGGGCTGCCTTCGCCGCCAAGAAGACCATCGAGGGGACTTCCCTCGCCGCCGAGCAGACCACCCAGCAGGCCCTCGTCGCCGGTCAGCCCGTCCAGCAAGCCGCCGTTGTCGCCAAGAAGACCACCCAGCAGGCCGTCGTCGCCTCCCATGCCGTCATCCGGCATACCGTCCTCGCCCAGCGAACCGGTGCCGATCAGGTCGCCGACCAGCCCGTCCGAGCCGGTCACGTCGCCCAGGGCCCCGTCGTTCAGCAGGAGGTCACCCAGCAGGCCGTCGGATCCGGTGACATCGCCCAGAATGCCGTTGTCGCCGGTCACGTCGCCCAGCAGGCCGCCATCCGAGACCACGCCATCCAGAAGGCCGGTATCGTCGCCCTGAACACCATCCCCCAGGATCGGCTGACCGAACAGGTCGTTGCCAAGGTCGCCAAGCGCGCCGTCTGCACCAACCAGGTCACCAAGCAACCCTTGCGAGCCGGTGACGTCGCCGAGGAGACCATCATCGTCGGTCACGCCGGCCAGCAATCCGCCAGCACCGATCAGCGGATCGAGCAACCCTTGAACATCCGCGTCTGCATCGGCGTCTGCATCGGCGTCTGCGTCAGCATCGGCGTCTGCGTCCGCGTCGGCATCTGCGTCAGCATCCGCATCTGCGTCAGCATCAGCATCTGCGTCAGCATCCGCATCTGCGTCAGCATCCGCATCTGCGTCAGCATCGGCGTCTGCGTCAGCATCGGCGTCTGCGTCAGCATCGGCATCAGCATCCGCATCTGCGTCAGCATCGGCATCTGCGTCAGCATCGGCGTCCGCGTCAGCATCGGCATCAGCGTCCGCATCTGCATCTGCGTCAGCATCGGCGTCCGCGTCAGCATCGGCATCAGCGTCCGCATCTGCATCTGCGTCTGCGTCTGCGTCAGCATCTGCATCGGCGTCTGCGTCAGCATCCGCATCAGCGTCTGCGTCAGCATCTGCATCGGCGTCTGCGTCAGCATCCGCATCGGCGTCCGCATCTGCATCTGCATCTGCATCGGCGTCCGCATCCGCGTCTGTATCATCAACAGGCGCGCTGCTGCCGCCGCTTGAGGCCACCGCCGCAAGGCCCAGGCCACCGAGCACGGCCGCGGCAATACCTTCTTCCGAAAAGCCAGCACCAAGGCCTCCGCCTTCGGTCGGGTCGCCATCGACGACCGGGCCATTGTTATACACGATACTATGCAGCGATCCGCTCTGGGTCTCGACATAATAATCCTTGACCGTCACCGTGTCTCCGGTGCCCAAGTCGATGACAAGATCGTTGCCGGACCGCGTATAGACTTCCTGCCCAGTCTGATCGACATCCAGAAAGACGCGCACCTCGGTCGGGGACGCTTGAATTGTTCTATTCGCCATATTCTCCACTCCTATTTAACCCCCCTCGCACAGGCCCCTGAAATATACAGCCTTAAGTATGTGCGAAAGTCTTAAGTATGTATCAGACGACCTTAAGCACTAAAAGTCAAGCCATGACCGCGCCATCAAAGGTAATTTTCCAGCGCCCGCTGCCGAAGCCCCGGACAGGCCGGGTCGGTTTCAGTCCCCCGGAATAAGGAACGCCCCACCAAAAGGCGGGGCGTCAAGGTGCCGATCCGGCAAGGCGGATCAGATGAGGGAGTCTTCTCCTCCGAGAAGACCGCCGAGCAAGCCGTCATCTCCTCCCAGCAGGCCATCGGTCAATCCCCCGAGCAGGCCGCCGGAGCCCGATGGATCTCCGTCCGTCAGCAGAACGAGATCGGTCGCTTCCGCCACGACCCCTTCGTCGCCGATCACTTCACCGAGAACACCGTCGTTTCCAGTCACATCACCCAGCACGCCACTGTTCCCGGTCACGTCGCCCAACAGGCCGCCATCGGCAAGTGCCGGATCGAGCAATCCGTCGCCCTCGCCACCGAGCAATCCCCCGGTCAGGCCGCCGAGCAGACCATCATCACCTGTGACGCCACTCAACAGGCCGTCGCCCCCGGTCACGCCGCCTAACAGGCCCTCGTCGCCGCCAAGCAGGCCACCCAGCAGACCCTCCTCGCCGGTCACACCGCCCAGCAGGCCATCGTCGCCGCCAAGCAGGCCACCCAGCAGACCCTCGTCGCCAGTCACGCCGCCCAGCAGGCCATCGTCGCCGCCAAGCAGTCCACCCAGCAGCCCCTCGTCGCCAGTCACGCCGCCCAGCAGACCCTCGTCTCCGGTCACGGCACCCAGCAACCCATCGTCGCCAAGCAGCCCACCGACAAGACCGTCCTCGCCCAGCAGGCCGCCTGCCAAGCCGTCAGTGCCCAGAAGACCGCCCACGGGGCCGTCGCCCCCCAGCAATCCGCCTGCAAGGCCGTCTTCGGCCAACAGGCCACCGACAAGGCCGTCTTCCGTCAGCAAGCCGCCGACCAGTCCGTCCTCCGTCAGCAGGCTACCCACAAGACCGTCCGGTTCGACAAGGCCAGAGGTCAGTCCCGTCGTCCCGAGCAGCCCGCCCAGAAGGGATTCGTCCCCCAGCAATCCGTCCGTCACGCTGTCCAGCGGGTCGTCCGACATCGAACCGTCACCGATCAGTCCCGCGCCCAGCAGGGAACCAACAAGACCGTCACTGCCGGTGACCGCACTCAGCAGGCCGTCGTCGCCGACAAGCGTGCCCAGCAAACCTTCCGAGCCGGTGATCGCGCCTAGCCCGCCCTCGTTGCCAGTGATTGCGCCAAGAATACCATCGTCAGCAATAACTGAATCGAGCACACCGGTCGTTTGCTCCGGCTCGGGATCTGGATCCGGGTCGGGATCGGGATCAGGGTCCGGATCGGGGTCAGGGTCCGGATCAGGGTCTGGATCGGGATCGAGCGCCACGCCGCCGTCGCTGTCGTCCAGGTGCGACGCCAGGGCAACACCCCCGATTCCCGCCCCGGCCGCCAGCCCTGCCCCGAGACCGTTCATCCCGAAACCCTCGCCTAGGCCTGCAACGGCTTCCTCGCCCATCACGCCTTCAACGCCACTATAGCTGCCGTCCGCGTAAATAAGGCGATGCGCCTCTCCGTTCGCGGCGCCGCCGTAGAACTCACTGACGCGGATGGTGTCTCCATTCGTCAGTTCGACCATCAGGTCGTCGCCGGACCGCGTGAATCGGCTTACGCTGTCTTTGTTGACCGAAATTTGAACGTTCACGGCGTCACCCGCCATCTGTCCACTCGTCGCCATATCTTACATCCTTTTAAAAAGGCCCCCTGAGGCCAGAATCACAAACTTAGGATTGCCCCCACGGCAATTTAACTATCAAAGGTATGTATCAGATAAAACCTTTTGTCTAGTTTTTATATCCTTCAGCGTTGCACCTTTGCCAGTTTCCGAAGAACCTCACCAAAAAGTAGGCGCACATGTTTCTCGGCGCTGGCCTTTCGGCAAGATTGCACGCGACAGATCCGGCGGCTCCGCATAAGGTCGCAGTGCCTTCGATCCGCCATTTCAACTATCTTACCGGGATGAAAGCACGCGCATGACGTCCGACACGCCCAGGTCATCCAGCAAGCCGGTGTTCGGCATGCGACCGGTGATCCAGACAATCGCGCGCATGATCGCCACGGACCGCCGCGCGTCTCTGCTGGCCAGCGACAGCGGCAAGGTCCTCCTCGCCAACCCGCCCGCGCAACGGCTCGGCCTCAACCAGGCGGCCCTGCGGGAGAAGTTCGATTGGCCTACTCTGTGCACGCAGGCCTACCGCGCCGGCAGCACTGCAGCCTCCCTTTCGCTCGGCACGATGGAGCTCGAAGGAGAGGTGGTGCATATTTCCCTCGGCGCGCGCGACGGCTACCTTCTGCGCCTGGCCGAGAACGACCACGAGGCGTCTTGGCTGCGCAATCGCTCCCGCTCGGCCACCCTGCTGCGCGTCGCGCACGACCTGCGCACGCCAATTCAGTCGCTCGTGGCAACCGCTGAAAAGATGATCGAGACCGAGCACGCAACCGAAGCGGAAAGGAAGCAGGACCGCGATCAGTTGAGGCACTCTTCAGAGGTCGCTCTCGACCACATCAGCAACGTTCTCGGCGTCATTCGCGGAGACCAGAGCCTGGCGGGAATCCGCCCTGACGAGACCTTCAACATCACCGAGGAACTCAGGTCGATGCTCGTGGTGATCGGCCCGATCGCCCGGCAACGCGGCCTTGAACTGAAACTGCGACTCGACCCGCACGAGGATATCTGGGTCCACGGGCCGGTGCAGTTCGTGCGCGCCCTGTTCCAGAACGTGATCGACAACGCGGCCAAGCACGGCGGCACCGAGGTCGAGATCAGCCTGACCTGCCGTGCCCTGCCCTCGACCGACGCCACGGACGACAGCCTCAGGATATCCCTGACCGTCAAGGACCTTGGCGGCGGCCTTCCCGAAGACCAGAAGGCGCGTCTGTTCAAGGCCGTGGGTCAGACCAGGTCCCTGGGCGGTAGCGCCGCCAACCCGCCCGATCGACCTTCGGCCGGCCTGAACGTGCTGGCCCATGCCCTACGTCAGCTCGGCGGAAAGCTTGACCTCGAAGACCGCCACGTCCGGGACGACCCGGACGGCGCGGTGACCGGCACCATGATCGAGGTCACGTTTCCCATGCTGAGGGGCAAAAGGGAGATTCCCCCCGAAGCATCAGCACACCAAGCAGGGACCGAAGACAGGGAACTGTCCGGCATCGGCATCATCCTCGTCGAGGACAGCCCCTCGAGCCGTGACTGGATCGGACAGGTCCTCAGAATCGCGGGCGCCCGGGTCTGGGCGGCCGGGAACGGGGCCGAGGCGCTGTCGCTGCTGGACTGTCCGGACGTTCGGGACAAACTGAACCTCATCATCACCGACATGACCTTGCCCTATATGACCGGTGTCGAATTCGCACATCGCGCCCGTAAAGAGATCAGCGTGCCCTGGACCGGCCCGATCATCGCCCTGACCGCGCATGTCGGCCAGAAGATCGTCGATGCCTGTCACGCCGGCGGCATCGAGAAGGTCCTCGAGAAGCCCGTACGCCCCGCGATCCTGCGCGAAGTCATCCTGAATGTGATCGACTCCAACCGCGCGGATGGCGCCGACGCGGCACCCGCGGCCCTTACGTCCGCCAGCGCACCGCAGGAGCAGCCAATCCCGCTCAACAGCTACATCGTCAACGACCTGCTAGAGCAATTCGGGAAGTCCGGAGCCATCTCCTTCATGCAACGCGCCCTCAACGAGGCTTCCGATGTTCTGTCCCGCCTGCGCGACGACGGCATCGGCCCGGATACGGGCCGCATGTTACACGCGGCCACCGGAGCGTGTACGCTGACCGGACTTTCGATGGTCGAGGCCGCACTGCGGGCCTTGGAGCTAGCGCTGGAGAATCAGCAATCAACTGAACCGGGCATCGGTCAGCTAGAATCCGCGATAGTGGAGACGAAAGCCGCTCTTGAAAGACTTGATTGAGAGTCTTCTGCATTCCAGAGTCTCAAAAAGCGCACACTTCCGCGCGTATCGTATTTGTGACATGATTTTCTTTATGAAGCCTTAGTTCATTGCATGTAAACGTCGCCGCCATCGCGCCCGGTGGCGCATCAGTGATGCCGAAAGGCGAGTAACAGCGTAGAGGAAAAAGCACGTGACGACAGCTGCATCATCTGGAAGTTTCCAGACGTCGATCATTCGTGTGTTAATAGCCGATGACCATGCATTGGTGCTCGAAATGTTCGAGCATTTCTTTTCCAACTTGCCCGGTTTCGAGGTCACCACGGCCCCCGATCTCGATACGGCCCTTTCGATCATCGATAGTGAAGATCCGTTTGATCTGGTCCTCGTGGACCTCAACATGCCCGGGATGGACGGCACCGAGGGTCTTGCCCGGGCGATGGAAGCGAATGGCGGTCGCCCGACCGGCCTTCTCACCAGTGACCCGGCGGCACAGGTAATCTCGGAAATTCTTCAGATGGGCAGCTCCGGCGTGATTCTTAAGACCGCCTCGCTCAAGGACTTGGCCAACGAGATCCGCTTCATGGCCGCGGGGGGCCGATATGTTCCGGTCGAACTGATCGACCAGCAGCGGCTCAAGTCGCGCGGCACCACCAAGGCCCCGCTGTCGGATCGCGAGATGGACGTTCTCGGCCTTCTGACCGAAGGTCGCCCGAACCGCGAGATCGCCGAGGCGCTGTCGCTGGCCGAGGCGACGGTCAAGATGCACGTCAAATCAATCTGCACCAAGCTGGGCGCCAGCAACCGGACGCAGGCGGTCATCGTGGCGCGCGACATGAATTACATCTGACGTCCGTCGGCGGCCGCGCGCGGGCGGCTTGTGTCCGGCGTCTGCAACGCGCCGGCGATTGCCCCGGCATCCGGGGCCGCCGGCAACGTCCGGTCGCACAGCCCAAGCGACACCAGCACCGAGTCGCCCTCGGACATCTCGCTTTCGACCGCGACGATGCGGATATCCGGATAGATGCGGCGGATCTGCAGGCAAATGTCGGCGGCATCATCGGGAAAGCCGAAGAAATCTTCGTCTACGATCAACACGTCCAGCGGCGCCTGGCACTTTCTCAAAAGGCCCATCGCGCGGTCCGAATCCTCCCCGCGCAAAAGCCACATCCGAAACCCCTGCCCGGGCCGGCTCAGCTCGTAGGGCAGATGGTCCCAGTCGAGAAAGGCCAGGACCCGCCGCTCCTCCTGCTGGGGCTTTCCGGCGACGGGTATCGCGGTTTCCATTTCAAAATTGTGCAGCAGCATGAAACATCCCCTCCGAAATTCTCTGTCACGAACCCCACGCGAGGTCTTTGACCGCTCCGGAACCAACCCGGGAAATCCAGTCGACGGATGTTGATGTCGGCCTGTTCTTTCGATCAGTACACGCAGAAATGGCAGCATCCGGGTTCACACGCAGCAGCCCGATGACATCCGCGCGCAGGCAGCACGCGCTCTCCATCTCGACTTCGGTGCGGTGAAAAATGCGGTCAGCAAGACTGGGTGCCGAAGAGGGCCCATATTTCGCCCGAGCGGATCGAAGCCATTTCATCCTAATATCAACATCCCTGAGGCTTCGGATCGAACCGAAACCAGATAAAAATTATTCCCGGCGTCTTGTAAAAACGGCAGCTTTTCAAACACCACGGACTACATACTTTTTATACCATGGGCGTACTTTTGCCTAGTTAATTTATTTCCAATACACTCTTTAGTATACACCACTTGAGATGTCGGTCGCATTCCAGCGTGCAATCCCCTTGTATAAAAGGGTTCGGATACTGCCGTAAATCCAGGCACCTCGTGTGCCGTCCAACGCGCTGAGCGCCCCGGCAAACGGAACGGCCCGGCGCGTTCCTGCATGCGGACACGCTGACAACGTCTTGAAACTCAGGATGATTCGCACGCCAGGCTACGGCTGCATGCCTTGCCCCGGACAGACAGTTTCCGTCCTTGTATCTCACCGCCGCCGCTGTCCCGTAATCAGAACCTCGTGGTCAGGCTCAGACCAAACAATTGTTCCTTGTCGCCCGGCTCCTTCTCGACCGGTACGGCGACGAACACCGACACCGGCGTCTCACCCACTTCGAAAGAGACCGACATCCCCACGGAACTGCGTTGATGAAAACTGTCATCGATCGAGCCGCCAAGCGTGTCGTCAAGATCCCAGACCCCACCGGTCTGCCAGAACACTCCCCCGACCAGCGGCGCCTCGAACACGTCCTCCAGGTTTCGCTGCAATTCAATGGTCGATAAAAGGTAATTCTGCCCGCCCAGTGCAGCCCCCTGGTCGCGCGGGCCGATCCCCCGGGGCGCAAAACCGCGGAACCCGTTGGCGCCGGAGGCGAACCGGTCGATCGCCCGGGTCGGATTGCTGCCCAGGCTCGAAACCTTCCCCGCGTCCAGGCCGAAGACAAGACGCATCTTCGATGTCAACGGCACGTAGGACCGCGTTTCAAGCCTGAAATCCGACAGACGGTCGCTGGTGCCGATGTTCCAGAAGTAGTGATCCACTCCCACGCTGTACTCCATGGAAGACCAGCCGGTCTCTTCCGCGGTCAGCGAACTGTGCTCCAGTCCCAGCCGCAGGTACGGCGCCTCGATGCCCGACGTCCGTTCTTTCAGCAACAGCGCGCTGGTCGCCGGCGCCACG
Source organism: Roseovarius sp. MMSF_3298 (assembly GCF_030733705.1). NCBI lineage: Bacteria > Pseudomonadati > Pseudomonadota > Alphaproteobacteria > Rhodobacterales > Roseobacteraceae > Roseovarius > Roseovarius sp. MMSF_3298. Next base: position 91,046 of record NZ_JASHIN010000013.1, on the reverse strand, counting down.
TCGTAAAGCCGGTGATCCCGGTACCCCAGCCCGGCCTCGAGCCGCGTCGTGTCGTTCGGCGTCCAGGCCAAATAGGCTTCCGCCTGATAGGTTTCCTGCGAAAACGCGTTGTCGTCATAGGACGTGTCTTCCCAGCCCGCCTTGAAACCCAGGTCGATGGAATCACCGAAGACGTCCGCACGATAAAGCCGTCCCAGCACGCGCCTGACATCCTCGTTCACTTCCAGGCGGGCCGAGCCGTAAGTGTCGGGAAAGAGATTGTACCGCTCAAAGAACAGGCCGGCGATCAGACCGTCATCGGATGCATATGCGATTGATCCCTCGATCCGTCCGGGACGCGTGTTCAATTCCTCGACTTGGATCACCAGCGTGTCCCCCTCGGGGATCAGCGCGACACTCTCGAACACGCCCGTCGACATCAGGCATTCCTCGATCGCCCGCAACTCAAGCTCCAGGTAAGGCACGTTCGGAACTGCGCCGCAGGTATCCTTTATGTCCTGTTCCGGGATGAATTCCGCACCGCGCACCTCGACCGTGTCAAACGTCCGGACCGATTGCGCAAAGGCCGCCGGTGTCAGCGACATCAAAAAAGCGAAGAAAACGGCAAAACATAGGCGTGCCCCCGGACATCGCCGGGAAGAACTGGTTTCTGGCGGCAGCATATTCGTCTTTCTTTTCAGTAAGCCATCACGCGGCGGCTCCCCTGCCGCACGCTTCGGCCTGCCCCCTCCGGGCGTCTATCTCAGCCTAGCACGGGTCAGCGGCCGCGTCAGGTAACTCAGGATGGAACGCTTCCCGCTTTCGATATCGACCTGCGCGACCATCCCCGGACGGATGGCGTACTCCTCGCCGAAGCTCTCCAGGAAGCTGCTCTCGGTCCGCACCATCACCCGGTAGAAATCCTGCATCCCCTGCGCGGTTTCCTCCTCGACCGTATCCTCGGAAATCTGTTCGACAACACCAAGCAGGTCGCCATACGTCGCGAAATCATACGCCGTGATCTTGACGCTCGCCGGCATCCCTGGCGCGACAAAGGCCACGTCCTGCGGCTTGACCTTGGTCTCGATCAGCAGTTGATCGTCGGTCGGGGTGATTTCCATGATCGGCTCGCCCGGCTGTACGACGCCGCCCAGCGTGGTGATCTTGATGTTGTTCACCCGCCCCGACACCGGCGACTTGATTTCCGTCCGCTGGAACTCGTCGCGCTTCTGGATCAGGTCCTGCCGCAAGGTCGTCAGCTTGGCGCGCCGCGTGGCAAGGTCCTTGTAGGCTTCCTGCACATAGGCATTGCGCACCTCGTTGATCTTCCCGTCCAGCTCGGCCTTCTGCTGGCGCAACTGCAACAGGTCGATCTGGCTGACCGAGCCGCCAGCCGCCAGCGGGCTGGTGATGTCGATCTGACTCTGGACCGTCTCGCGCTCCTGCTCCAGCGACGCCAGCGAGGCATCCAGCTTTTTGCGCCGCGCTTCAAACAGGCGCAATTCGGTGGCTTCGGTCTCACTCGGGTTCGGTCCGAAATCCAGTTCTGGCACTTCCAGAACCTCCGATTCCAACCGCTTGACCTCTGCCGTCAGCGCGGTGATCTCGGCCTGGGTCGAATTGAAGGCCGTCTCCGACCGCGTCGGATCAAGCCGCGCGATCAGCTGCCCCTCCTCCACCATGTCGCCTTCGCTGACATGCAGCTCCGACAGGATACCGCCCTCCAGACTCTGGATCGACTGCAAGCGCCGCAAGGGAACCACGCGTCCATCGCCGCGCGTAATCTCGTTGATTTCGGCCATCGCCGCCCAAGCCACGGCGATGATCAGCGAAAGAACGACCGTGCGGATCACCCAGCGCGCCCGCCGTAGCGTCTGGCGACGATAGGTGCCGTCCAGGTGGCTCGTGGTTTCCAGGTCCGCGTGGCTCATGTCACTGCCTGCACCGGTTTCTTCTGTGCCGTGTTGGCGCGTGCCGCGTTCAAGATCTCCAACAGGTCACCGTCACGCGCGACCCTTCCGTCCTTGAGAACCAGCGCCCGTTCCGTAAGCCCCAGAAGCTCGCGCTTGTGCGTGGCGATGATCGTCGTGCGCCCCTTCAACCACTCCTTCAGATAGCTGATCACTTTCGCCTCGGTCACGTGGTCGAAGGCAGAGGTCGGCTCGTCCAGCAAGACCAGCTTGGGATCCTGCAGCAGCACGCGGGCCAGCCCGATGGACTGCCGCTGGCCGCCCGAGACATTCGCGTTGCTCTGGATCTGCAGGTCGAGACCCCGCACATGTTGCCGGACAAAGGTGCCAAGCCCCACCGCGTCCAGCGCCTCGAGCAGTTCCTCGTCCGAATGCAGCCCGTGGTCGAGCAGCAGGTTCTCCCGCAACGTCCCCTGGAACAGCGCGACGCTCTGCGGCAGGTAACCGATCTGGCGCCGGCGATCGATCGGGTCGACCTGGCTCAGCGCAAGGTTGTCGACCAGGACGCTCCCTGCCTGCGGATCTGTCAGACCGGCCAGCAGTCTCAGCAGCGTGGATTTCCCCGCCCCGTTTCCGCCCAGCATTGCAATGCGCTCGCCCGCGTCGATCTTCAGTTCGGGAATGGCCAGCACGGGCGGCGCCTGCGGATCGTGGCGGAACACCACATCCTGGATGTGGTAATCGCCCCTCATGTCCGTGGCGCGTACGAAATGACGGTCCGTTGGCCGTTCGACCGGCAACGCCATGATCTCGTTCAGACCTTCCATCGCCGCGCGCACCTGCTGCCATTTCGCCAGCAGGCCTGCGACCTGCCCCATCGGGGACATCGCGCGGGTGGACAACAGCGTGCAGGCGATCAGGCTGCCCACGGTCAGTTCGCCGGCGCTGATAAGGTAGACGCCGACAATCACCACACCGGCATAGGCCAACCGCTGCACCGTGCTGACCAGCTGCGTCATCAGCGCGGTCAGGTTGCGGGTCTTGACCGCCGTGGTCGCCATGGTCGCCGTCAGCTGCGCGTGCGACCGCTGCAGCCGGCCCTCGGCCCGGGCCGCCTTGACCGTCTCCAGATTCGAGATCGTCTCCAGCAGCAGGCCGTTCAGCGCCGCCGCCTCCCTGGTGTTCTCGCGCGAGGCGTTTGCCAGTTTCTTCTGCATCAGCAGCCCCGGCAGCACGGTCAGGATCACGCCCGCCAACACAACCAGTGCGATGGGTCCGCCGATGAACCAGATCACGCCAAGAAAGATGATCACGAAGGGCAGGTCGCAGATCGCCGTGACGGTGTTCGAGGTAAAGAACTCCCGCACCGTGCCGAAATCCCGCACCTGGTTGGCAAACACCCCGGTCGAGGCAGGCTGGTTGATCAGCCGCATGTTCGCGACCTTGTCAAATAGCTGTGCCGACAAACGCAGGTCCAGGTCCCGTCCTGACACGTCCACCAGCGATGACCGCATCAGGCGCAGAACCAGCTCCAGAACGATGGCGATCCCGACACCGCTGGCCAGGATCCAAAGCGTATCCATCGCGTTGTTCGGCACCACGCGGTCATAAACCTGCATCGAGAACAGCGCCGTGGCCACCGCAAGGATATTTGCCGCCATCGAGGCGATCATCACGTCGCGATAGATCCACCAGTTTTCCCAGACCGGGCCCAGCAACCAGTGCCCGCGCCCTTCTTTCTTGCCATCCAGGCGGCCCGACACGATGTCGATGGGTTTCGAGATCAGGACCCTGTCGTCGCGCAACCGGTCCAGTTCCTCGGCGGTCCAGACGGCCCTGCCACCACCGGATTCCGGAAGAATGACCTTGGCCCGACCCTCGTTGTAGGCCTCCACGATGACCGTGCGGCCGTTCTTCAGGAAAACCAGGACCGGAAAGCTGTGCTCCGGCAGTGACTGCAGCGGCTCGCGGGTCGTCCGGCAGCTCATGTTTGCCCGCCTCAGAGCCAGCGGGGCAAGGTCCGCGGACAGCTGGCTGCCTGCCTCCCGCGGAAGCCCCTCCGTCAGCTGTGCCGAAGAGGTGGTAACGCCCTGGATCCGGCACAGCTGCAGCAGCCCCAGTACAAGCGGATCGTGCATTTCCACGTCAGTCATTGCGTTCTTCCCTGATTGTTCTGCCCGTCATCTTGCAACCGTGCCCGCCGACAGCATCGTGCCAAGGACACCAAGCTCCTTTGCGGACTCGTACTCGGTCCTCTTTCTCTCGTCATAGGTATCGATCTCGTCGATCTGCGCGTCGTAAAGGTCACGCCCCGTGGTCAGCAGATCCAGGATCTCCCGCTGTCCCGCGATGAACTGCTCTTCGTACGAGGCCAGAACCTTTTCCGATTCCACCAGCTGCGCCGCCTTCGAGCGTTCGCTCGTCCGCAGCAGCTGCAGCCGCTCCAGCGCGGTCGTCGTAGTGTTCAGCAACTCGCGCTCCACCCCGCGCATCGAAGCCTTTGCACCTTCCAGCTCCAGCCGCGCGCTCTGGATTTGTCGCTGACCGAAGCCGCGCGAATTCAGATCGACCCCGGCCGAGATTCCAAGCGCGGTCTGCGTATCTCCGCCATTCAGGTCCGCGCGCCCCTGCGCCTGCAGGTTGATAGTGGGAAAGCGCTGCGCCTTCGCGGTATCGATTCCCGCCTCGGCCTCGGCCACCTCGGCCCGGGCCGCAGTGTATTCCGGCGCGATCCGGATGGCGGCCCGGATCTTCTCGACCGTCCCGTAGTGCTGCGCAAACCCGATCGATGGCGGCGTGCGCACATCGCCCAGCGGCCGGCCCACCAGATATTCCAGCTGCGCCAGCGCAATCTGCCGGTTCGCCATGAGCTGCGACATCTGCTCTTCCGCCCGCGCGATCTCCAACCGGGCGCGCGCGACCTCGCTGTTATCGCCGACACCGCCCCTGGCACGGTCCTGCGCCTGCCCCGCCAGGCGACGGGAAAAGCTCATGTATTCGCGAGTATAGGCAATCTTGCGATCCAGCACCTCGACATCAAGGAAATAGCCCGCGATCTCGAAGGACAGGTCCTCGACCGCCATCTTCAGGTCCGCCATCGCCTGCACCCGCACCTGCGAGGCCTGCTCGATCTCCGCCTTCGTCTTTCCCCAGTCGAAAAGCAGCTGCGTGACGCTCAGCACCAGGCCGGGCCCGTCGCTGGCGGTCGTGCTGGTTTCACCGGACAGACTGATCGCAGGAAAATACGCGTCGCGCGCGGCATCGATATCCACGCTCTTTATCGCAACCTCCTGCCGCAGCGCCTCGACGCCCGGATCCGTCTGCGCAGCCAGCAGAACCGCCTCCTGCAACGACATCTGCGCCCGCGCCGGGCTGGCAATGGCAAGAATGAAAAGGAAAGACAGGGCAATGGCCGCAACTGGCCAGTTCAATGCATCGAAGACCGCCACCGCGGAAAAGCCCCGGTCATTGCTTTCAAAAGCACCCACTCTACGAAATAACAGCTCGCGCTGCTTGCTCATACCAAAACACCACTAGCGCCGACCCCTGCAAAAAGGACGGCACCTCCCTGAAATTCAACCCCCACACTCAGCCACGTTACACGATTCAACCGCAAAAGAAAGATCTCCTACAGCCGAAAGAACTACAAATAACAATTAGCACCAAATTGGATGTAGTGCACCATACTTTTAAGTCTCAATAGAACAGAGCCCGTTGGTTGTGTTCTATCAGACGCTGTCGTCTTGGCCCGAGAACAGGTCATCCAGAAGCGTACTGTCCGCATTCATGCCACCGGCAGCGTCGGCGAACAGGCCGCCCATATCGGCCAGCAGACCGCCAACCTGCGAAACCCCGCCATCGGCATCCGCATCGCCCAGCAGGGCCCCGATCACGTCGCCGTCCCCGCCGGTGACATCCGCGCTCGCAGGCCCGAGTATCTCGCTCAGAAGGTCGTCGACCTCGCCATCAGCCAACAAGTCACCGCCCGTCCCAACCAGCGTGCCGGTCAGGCTGCTGTCACCGACAAGGCCGGCAAAAAGGTCGTCAAAGCCATCGATCTCGCTGTCGGGGACCTCGACACCGAACGTGTCGTCGTCCCCAAGGAGCCCGGCCAGGACATCATCCATCCCGTCGAGCGAAATGTTCCCGCCAATCTGCGTCAGGTTATCGGGCAGATCCGCGATAACATCGTCACCCGCTCCGACAAGGCTGTCGAGAAAGCCATCATCTCCCGACTCTTCCGCAATGTCCTGCGGTACGTCCGTGTCAGCGTCAGAAACCGTGTCCGGTCCGGGCTGGGGATCAGTAGCACCCGCGCTCGCGTCCAGCACGTCAGATGCACCAGCCTCCGCCGAGGCGTCATCCGCGCTGTCGCCTTCCCCGGCGCCAGACGCGGCAACATCATCCGCACCTTCATCGATGACACCATCATCGCCGATATCGGCGTTATCGCCATCGGCTCCACTGTCAGCAACCAAGCCGGACAAGCTGCCAAGCAGCCCTGCGCTCCCGGTCAGCGACCCCAGAAGACCACTGGCACCCGTACCGGACTCGTTATCATCCGAAGGCGCGGCATCATCGTCGCCGCCACCTGCGGACACAGCATCACCATCGGAATCGTCTTGTCCGTCGTCGTCGCCATCCGTATCCGAGCCGTCGGCCAACTGGGCATCGGACGTATCTGCGCCATCATCGCCGCCCGCTACCAACAAGCCGCCCACCAGGCCGTCTTCGCCCAGTACGCTGCCCAGCAGACCACCGGAACCGTCACCAGTTGAATCTGCGTCGTCACTGCCATCCGCACCCGCACCGCCAGACCCAGACGCCGACCCGCCACCAGACTCGTCTGCGCCATCATCGCCGCCCGCACCCAGCAGGCCACCAACCAGACCTTCGTTGCCAAGCACGCCATCCAGCAAGCCGTCGGAGCCGGAGCCGTCGCCGGACCCGTCATCGCCACCGCCGGATCCCAGCACACCGCCCAGCAGGCCATCATCGCCAAGCACGCCACCCAGCAAGCCGTCGGAGCCAGAGCCGTCGCCGGACGACCCATCGTCGCCACCACCGCCCAGCCCAAGCAGTCCGCCCAGCGCGCCGTCCTCTCCAAGCACCGACCCGAGCAACCCGTCTGACCCAAGCAGGTCGCCCACCACAGGAATATCTCCGACGATCTCATCCACAAGGCCGTCGTCACCGATCAGGTCCTCGACGAGGCCCGGAACGACCCCGTCCTCGCCCAGCAGGTCATCGACCGCGCCATCGCCGAGCACCGGGCTCAGGATACTGTCCAGCACGCCCTCATCCCCGACCAGCGGGTCCAGCAGGTCGTCCACGACCCCGTCTTCGCCAAGGATATCCGCGACCAGTCCCTCGTCGCCGAGCACGATATCGATGGCGCCTCCAAGGTAGCCGTCCTCGCCCAGCAGGTCTTCCAGCACGTCGAGGTCCAGCAGGCCACCCTCGCCGACAACGGTACCGATCACATCGTCAATGACACTTCCTTCGCCAAGCAGGCTGTCCAGGATACCGCCTTCACCGGCAATCGCGCCCAACAAGCTGTCAACGACTCCGTCCTCGCCTAGAACCGGGTCAAGCACCGGATCGAGGACCGACCCCAACAGGCCGTCCTCCTCGTCCGTTGGTTCGATCTCGACATAAACGTCCGGCGGCTCGGTGGGGGCCTGAGCGCGCGGGATACCGGACTCTTCTTCGTCGCCTTCCGCCAGCATGGCAGCGGCGGACTCGGCGGCCTCGCCGGCATCCTCGATCTCTGACGTGCGGCCCGAAGCGGCGACAGGTCCGGACGGCGGAAGCTCGGCAACCTCGACCGGCGGTTCCGACTCCGGCTCCTCCACGATCTCTCCTGAAGACGCCTGCGCCATCACTTGCAAATCGGGCGCTTCGGGTACGGTCTCGACATCCTCGACCATGATGTTCTGACGTTCCTCGGTGCGGACCGCCTCGTCCGGCACCACGGCCTCGCCACTTTCGGTGGTACGCGCCTCGGCCCGGCCGCTCTGCAGGACCAGACCCATGCCAATGGCGCTGGCCGCGGCCCCGTTCAGGCTGGACAGAGGCCCCTGCCGATAGGACTCGGGCACACTCACCGAGAAAGACGGCGTACCGTTCTCTCCGACGCGCTCAACCGATTCGTGCTTACCCTTTTTCGCCACCACGCCCTCAGGCCTCCGAGTGATCCCGCACCGCCTGCAGGCACTTACCTGCAGGCGTCACAAGGAACATTATACAAAAGCAGATAGAACTACTACACACTACACCACTTGGCAGTATACAGCGAAATGCAGTGGAGAAAAGCATAATTTAGTATGTTGGATACATCCATTAGGTAAATTCGGCCCCCGACAAGCTCTGAACCACCACATTGCCGGCCAAGGGAAATGCTCGAGCACTTAACCTATTCGACTCTAAGTTATTGTTTTAATTTTGAATTTTTGACGCGCATCCATCGCCACCAACTGCGATATACATACTTTAGCATATAAATTACACTTAGGTCCGTGGTCGGGCTCGCTTGGTGACCCCTACCTGCACGATCAGCTCTTCGGTTTTCTGAACTGCCCGTAGAAGCCATAGATCAGGGACAACAGGCTGAAGGTCAGCAAAACCGCTGTGATCGGACGACTGATCATATCGATCACATTGTAATCGGTAAGCAACAGCCCCTGTCGCAGGCTCTTCTCGGCGATGGGGCCCATGACCAGACCGATTATCAGCGGCGCAATGGGATAGCCGAAGCGCCGCAGGCCAAAGCCCACCGCCCCGAAGACCAGCATGATCGCGACATTCCCAACGTTGTTTTCCAACGCGAAGACGCCGGTCATGCACAACACCACGATCGCCGGACCGACAAGCGTGTAGGGAAGATCGAGAATGCGTGCAAAATACCGGGCCGCGCGCAAGCCGAAAACCAGCATCAGGATATTGGCGAAGAACATGCCGATGAATACCGAATAGACGAGATCCCGGTTCTCGGTCATCATAAGCGGTCCGGGGATGATCCCGTGGATTGTCAGCCCGCCAAGCATCACCGCGGTCGTGGCACTGCCCGGGATGCCAAGCGCCAGCAGAGGGATCATCGAACCGCCGACAGCCGAGTTGTTGGCGCTTTCGGGGGCCGCGATTCCCTCAGGTTCGCCGGTGCCGAAGGCGCGGGGGTTCTTCGACCAGCGAACAGCCTCGGAATAGCTGATGAAAGCGGCGGTGGTCGCTCCCACGCCCGGCAGCGCACCCACGGCCGTGCCGATGGCCGACGACCGCAGAAGCGTAAACTTCATCCGCATGAACTCGGACAAGCTGGGCAACTCGGTCGAAACATTCTTGATCACCTGCCCCTCGGTATTGCCCTCGGAATAGCGCTGCAGCACCTCGGCCATGGCGAAGATACCGATGATTGCTGGAACAAAGCTGATACCCGAAAGCAGCGTGGCGCTGCCGAAGGTGAAGCGCTCTGTCCCGGTGATGGGGTCCAGCCCGACCGTGGCGAGCGCCAGACCGGCCAGACCGGCGATCAGCGCCTTTGTCGTCGAACCCGAACCGATCGAGGAGATGGCCGTCACCCCCAGGATGGCCAGCGCGAAATATTCCGGCGGGCCAAAGCTGAGCGCTGCGCGGGCAAGTGGCGGTGCGGCGAACATCAGCACCGTCGTGCCCAGAAGCCCGCCGATTGCCGAGGCGGCGAGAGCCAGGCCCAGGGCCCGACCCGCCTGCCCCTTACGCGCCATCGGGTAGCCATCTAGCGCAGTGCAAGCAGCCTCCGGGCTGCCCGGCGTGTTGAACAGAATCGCCGAAATGGAGCCCCCGAAGGTCGATCCAACATAGACGCCGCCCAGAAGCAAAAGTCCCTCGATCGGCTCGAAGACAAACGTGAACGGGATCAGCAGCGCGACACCGACGATCCCGGTCAGGCCGGGGATCGATCCGAAGGCAATTCCCCAGATCACCGCGAAGATGATCATGACGAAAGAAATTGGCGAGCCCAGCATGTACAGCAGAGCGTCCGAGAAACCTTCAAGCATGGTACGTCCTTTCAGTTACCCGGCGCTCAGAACAGATAACTGCTGAGGCTATAGAAAAACCCGGTTCCGCGCGGCAGCGGCAGCGACAGTCCGTAGGAAAAAAAGCCGATGAGCACGGCCGTGAAGACAGGCGGAAAGATCAGCTTCACCACCCGGTTGCGATAGGGCAGCAGCGGCAGCGCACAATAGAGGAAGGCAAGCGTTGCGATGGCAAAGCCCACGATCTGCAACGCCCAGAAATACGCGAGTATGAGTGCGGCCATCAGGGCGGTCAGAAGCACCTGCGCCGGGGCGCGGCTGTCGGCCGCGCTGATGGCCTCGGCGCCCTCCGCGGTGCGGGCGCGCCACAGGCGAAGCCCCAGTTGCGCGATCTGCAGCAGGCAGAGCAACGCGATGCCGCCCAGCACCCATTGCGGCCAGGTGCGCGCATCGACCGGGCGCGGCACGCCGATGAGGCGGATGGCTTGCGTAGCGCTCAGAAGGTAGAGCGTGCCAACGAGCATCCCTACAGTTACGGCGAGCTCCGTAAACGTCTCTTTCATGGTTCCTCACTGTCGGAAAGACACCTGCCGGTCAGGCAGCGGCAATCATTGACTGCCGCTGCCATGTTTTTCCTCTGCGTCCGGCGCAAGCCGGGTCAGATCTGGCCCAGCGACTTCAGCACTTCGGTATATACCTGGACCTCGTTTTCCAGGAACTCCTGGAACGCCTCGGGACCAATCAACTCCGAGCGATATTGAAGGCCGCTCTGCTCTTCGATCTTCTTGTAGCTGTCGGCATCGACAGCCTCCTCGAAGATGCTGTAGAGTTTCTCGGCCTTTTCCGGTGCCGCCTCGGATGCAATGGCGACACCGCGCCAGCGACCCAGGGTCACGTCATAACCCAGTTCCTCAGCCGTGGGCACGTCCGGCAACACTGGCAGACGCTCCTCGGAAAAGACGACCAGCGGGACAAGTTCATTCGACTCAAGCGCGCCGCGGACAGGGCCGTATTCCTCGTAAAGCACGTCGATATGACCGCCCAGCACCGCCGCCATCGCTTCGGATGACTTCTCGAACGGGATCAGAGTCAGTTCAGCGCCGGTGGTCGTGTTCCACAGGCCGGCCAGCATCGCGTCAAAGCCGGCAGCGCCGGTGACGCCCAGTTTCAGGTCGCCCGGATTGTCCTTGAGATGCGCAATCAGGTCCTCGATGTTCTGATATTCGCTATCCGGGGCCACATAGAACAACCCTTGGTCGTACTGGATGCGTGCGACGGGCTGGTATTTCGACAGGTCGATCCGACCGAGCGCGTGATTGATGACCTGCTCCGGGCCGATCGCCATCAGGCTGCTACCATCGCCCGGGCGCTGTTCGAAATTGACCGAGGCCGGGATGCCTGCCCCGCCCGAAACCGAGATCGGCACGAGCGACGCGCCGGAGATACTCTTGAACGGTTCACCGATGGCACGAATAAAGCGATCGGTGCCGCCGCCGGGCCCGAACTGATGCACCACTTCCATGGAACCCGAGGGATAATCCTCAGCGGTTGCCGAGATCGGCGCAAGGGCCGTACCGGCGGCGAGGCCCAGGGCCATCAGGGTGCGTTTAAGCATGGTCTGTCGCAATTGTTCTCTCCTCCCTAACAATTGATATATCAATAGCATGTGCTTTATATACCAATCAAGGTTTAAAACTCGTAGCATGACCCGAGTGATGGAATTCCATGTTTATCTGGTACTTAAACGTCTTCCGCCGGGCACTTAAGAAACGCGCGACGCCTGGTCATGGCGTTGCGCCCAGGCGATGGCCTCGTCCAGCGACCGGAAATCGGCAATCGACCGCGCCGGCACATCGGGCGACAGCTCGGTCGCAATCCGCGCCAGCGCATTGCCGCACCCGACCTCCAGCCAAACGGTGACGCCACGCTCCCGCACGGCCTGCAACGTGTAGGCCCATCGCAGCGGCGCACTGATCTGCGCGGTCAGCGCCTCGGCCAAGGCGGGGATGTCTCGGGGAGCCTTGCCGCTCCAGGCAGAGACAAAGCGGCGCGCGGGCTTTTCCAGCGCAGCGTCCAGTGCGACGCGAAAGGGCGGCAGAGCGGCTTCCATCAGCGGACAATGCGAAGCGACGGTCACGTCGATGTCGCGTACCGAGGCCGGTCCATCCTGCAAGGCGTACTTGAGCGAGGCCAGATTGGTAACCGGCCCAGAGATGACCTGGTGTTCGGGGCCGTTGTCGATGGAGACCCAAGCGCCGTGATCGCGGCATAGCGCGTCAAGATCGGAGACCCGGCCACGCACCGCGAACATGGATTGCGGAACGTCCACGGCCTCCTCCATCAGCTCCGCCCGGACTGCCGCGAGCCGGATCGCGGCCTCGGCAGGCAAGGCGCCGGCTGCGGATATCGCCGACACCTCACCGACGCTGTAACCCACAAAGGCAGACGGGGACGGCAGCGACTCCCTGAGTACCGCCCAGCAGGCAAGCGCATGTCCCACGATCAGTGGCTGCGCGCAGCGATTGTCAAAGATGCAGGCATCGTCCGGCAAGTGCCGGTCCTGCAGAGAAAGGCCTGCGGCGTCGCAGGCTTCGCGGACCAGCGACGCCACGGTGTCATCGTCAGGCAGACCAGCGAACATTTCCGGATGCTGCGTTCCCTGCCCCGAGAACATGATCCCGATGCCCATCTCAGGTCGCCAGCAACTTCAGGAAAAGCCCGGCGGACAGCATGTCGGCCGTACCGCCCGGACTGAGATTGCGGCGGATGCATTCCTTGTGCAGTGCGACTGCGCGGCGATGGCCCGGTCCGGTCCGCACGCCGCCCAGCCGCAGCACCTGCCGCGCCTCCTGACGGACGAAGCCAAGCCCTTCGGCCCCGCCCCGGTGCAGCAGGTTGGTATCCTCCAGAACAGCCAGGCTGGCGAAAAGCGCGTCCGATGCGGCCGCGCGCGGGTGTCTTCGAAACGCCTCGAGGCGCGGCAGCACCGCGCGTCGGATGGTGGGAAACCCCGCCGCGGCCTCTCCGCGCGCGCCATTGGCGCCGTAGCGGTGGCGCACCTTTTGTCCGTTCGTGATGGGCGCGGCAGAGCGGTCTGTACCGAGCGTCGCTCCCCAGAGCTGCCCGACATCGCACGCAATGTCGACGGGATCCGGCGCTGTGCCGATGGCCATTCTCCGCCCGGCAGCGGCACATAAGAGCCCGATGGCAAAAATCGCACCCCGATGCGTGTTGACACCTTGTGTGGCCGTCAGCATCCGTATTTCCGCGGCGCGCCCCAGATCCCGCAACTCCGCCAGCGGGGCATGATCCGCGCCGGCCTCGGCGATCTCGGGAAAATAGCCCGAGAGCGCGTCGATCGAAGCCAGAAGGGTCTGCGCGTCCATGTCGCGATGGGCCCCGTTGTCGACAAAACTGACAAGGCCCGGCTTTGGATAGCAGGCAAGCTCCAGAAAGAGCGCCAGGGAAGCAAGCCTTCCGATCCGGACCGCCGCCACGCAATGTGGGGCAGGCATGGGTACCACTTGCAACATCAGGCGATCCCGCCCAAGGGATGCGGTTCCAGGCGCGGGCCCTGGAGGTGGCGAACCAAAACCTGCGAGCTCTCTTTCAGGAATTCGCGCAAAGAAATCGCGGCCCGGTCGGCAAGCACCGCTTCGCCGTCGACCCGCGGCGTCGCGCCGGCGATCAGCCGCGAGATGGCGGCCCGCCGATCGCCGGGTGCAAGTCCGTCCAGGCCTTCGACGAGCAGGTCGAGGTCGGAGTTCGCATGAACGTAGCGCAAACCGGTAAGGCCCTGCCATGCCAGCGATCCGTAGACACGGATCCGGAGATTGAAAGCCTGTTCGAGGGTGAAGGCACGCCTCAGCGCCTGCGTCCACCCATCAGGCGCGGCGGCGGCCACATCGCGCAGGTGCGGCGGGCGGCTGCGCCAGACCACCGCATCGAATGGTACGGAAAAGCCGAAACGGCGCCGCGGTGCACCCAAGGGACGGGGCCAGCCCAACTGGCACGCGACGGCCTGCCCCGGCTGCATCCGCTGAACAAAGGGAAAGCCTGCCCCGGCCCATGCCGCCAGTTCCCTGTCCATCGGGGTGCCGCCGAAAAACTTGGGATCGACGAAGACAAGGTCGTGTCGCTGAGGCGAGCGCGATGTCATGCTTGACGCACCAGCTCTGCCACGCAGGCGGCCAGGGTCCGCCCGCCCCGGGCGCGGCCCATGTCGCCTCGCGTGTCATCGGAGTTCGCTTGGGACATGGCGTCGAACGCCGCCTCTAGCCTGTCGGATGTCGGACTTTCCCACAGCTCGGTCAGCGCGCCGATCGCATGGTAATTGCGCACGCCGGGGCCGAGGATCGCAGTTCCCTCGACCAGTTCGATCAAGCGGTCCTTCGGCACCTTCATGATCCGCGACATCGCGTCGAGGCGCATCACCCGAACCTCGGCCTCGGCCAGCGCGTCACAGCGCGTCGCGGCCATTCCGGTCGCCATGAACCCGCCCGATAGCGCCAGCCTGTGCACGAGGCCCAGCACCCGCGCACCTTCACGGCGTGCCAAGTGAAGGACTTCGGCCAAATGGGCGAGCGCAGCGACATTTCCCAGAAGCTCGTCGCGCAGGCTGAGCCGTTGGCCCGAATTGTCGACCAGAAAGAGAATATCGGCGGGTTTGCTGCCAGGCTCCGCCTCTGCCAGCACGTCCAGCACGGCGCCGGCGAGCCTGGTCGCCTCGTCGATCCCAATCTCGCACTGGTTCACCGTGCCGATGATCCGCAGGTCCCGGTCGTTCAGGCGCCCACGGCCAAAGACCACGTTGCCCTCGTGCTCCAGTGTCCAGTCCGATCCGAACAATTGCTGCAGCAAGGTTTCGGTTGCCTTCATGCCCGTTTTCTCCGTTTACCGTCGACCGCGGCTTGGAACGGGTCGGGTTCAAGTTCGGGCAGCCGCCAGGGATCCGAATGGCCCATCGCCTGCCATATCTCGGTGCCGTCGCGGGCCGCGCCGAACGTATCGATCCGCTGTTTCAACTCGGTATTCCGGGCGCGCAGCGTCTCGAGCGTGATCGCGCGGGATTGGCCCAGGAGGGATACGATTTCCGATCGGAAGGCGCCCGGGTCGTCCGCTACCAGACGGTCCGCGTCACCCATCAGATAGCGGTGCCGCCCGCCCATCGTGCGCCAGACCAGCGCCCGGTCGCGGGCGTCGAATTCACCCGCGCCCTGTGCGCTTTCAATAACCTCGGGACCGGATACCGAAAGCCGGCCTTCCCCGCTCATCACAACCCAGTCGCAGGACCGCGCGGCGATGGACATACCGCCATAACAGCCGTTCGCCGACCCAATCACTGCGATCACCGGCACGCCCGCATCGCGCGCTGTGAAGATTGCACGCTGTATCTCGCCCACAGCAACCAGCCCGGCATTCGCCTCGTGCAGGCGGACGCCGCCGGAATCGGCGAGGATCACGACCGCGTCGGGGGCCCTGTCGGCGGCGCGCAGCAACAGCCCGGTCAGCTTGGCGCCATGCACCTCGCCCACGGCGCCGCCCATGAACGCGCCTTCCTGTGCCGCGACCATGATGTTCCGCCCGTCAAGCCGCGCCTCGCCCACGATCAGCCCGTCATCAAAGGCGCTGGGCATCCCGAAGGTGGCCAGGTGCGGGCTCTTGCGCCGCGCCTCCGGGCCGCAGATCTCCGTAAAGGTTCCCTTGTCGCAGATGCGTGCGATGCGCTGGCGGGCGCTGAGTTCCAGATAGCTTTCCTGGGGGATGGGCAGCACATCAGACATCGAGCACCTCCGCAATTGCCTGTTGCAGGCGCAGGTTCACCACTGCGGGCGTCGCGCCGCCGTCATTGATCGAGATGCGCAGATCGGCCACCGGGTATTGCGCGGCGAAATCGTCCAGCACGGAGCGCCAGATCTCGTCAAAGCCCTGGGCCGAGGTTTCGACCACGATTTCGCATTTCCCGTCCAGCTCGGCCGGTTCGATCAGCACTTCCAACTGCCCCGAGCCGACCACGCCGACGATCTGTGCCGCGCGCCGCGTGTTGCAGCGCTTCACGTTGTCAAACTCGAATTCAAGTAATGTCGTCATGCCACTCACCAGTTTCTGAAACGTGCCGGAGGATCGTAAAGCCCGCCCGACCAGCGTACGAGGTCACGCACAGACCTTGCCGCCAGCAACGAGCGGGAGGCCAGCCGCGTGTCGATCCCGATATCGGAAGGATAGCGCACAGCGCCCCGGCGGCGGAGATCGGCAACGCGTTTCGGATCACGCCTGCGGCCTACCTCGGTATAGCCCGCCACCGCGCGAATGGCTTGCTCTCGCTCGTCCGGGCCGCGGCAGAGAAGAAGGTTCGCGATGCCTTCCTCAGTCACGATATGGGTGACATCGTCGCCGTGAATCATGATCGGCGGCAGGTCCATACCGAAACGTTTCTGGATGTCCCATGCGTCCAGACGCTCCGTGAATACGGGCTGGCCACCCTCGCGGAAGGTCTCGACCAGTTGTACGACAAGCTTGCGGCCGCGCTGCGGCGATTCCTGCCCTGTTTCCTCCCGGGCGGCCTGCAGGAACGGGTCCGATGCGTGGCGCCGTGCGCGGCTGTCGCAGCCGAAATTGGGTGCGCCGCCAAAGCCGGTGATCCGGTCGCTCGTCGCGGTCGAGGAATTGCCGGCGGTGTCGATCTGCAGGGTCGAGCCGATGAAGAGATCCGAGAAATGGCCCGCAAGCTGGCAGAACGCCCGGTTCGACCGCAGCGACCCGTCCGGCCCGCAGAAGAAAACGTCCGAGCGTGCGGCAACATAGTCTTCCATACCCAGCTCCGACCCGGCGGAATGGATCGAGGTGATGAACCCGCTCTCCAGCGCCGGGATCAGCGTGGGGCACGGATTGACCGACATGTAGTTGCAGATCTTGCCCAGCAAACCGAGGTCACGGGCATAGGTCGGCAGGATCAACTCTATCGCGGCCGTGCCAAACCCGATGCCGTGGTTCAGGCGCTGGATGCCATAGGGTTCGTAAATGCCTCGAATCACCATCATCGCCATCAGGATCTGGATTTCCGTGATAGCGGCGGGATCGCGGGTAAAGATCGGCTCGATGTAGTGCGGCCGCGGCGCCTCGACCACGAAATCGGTCCAGTCCGCGGGCACGTCGACACGCGGCACCCGATCGACGATCCGGTTCGCCTGGGCAATGACGATGCCGCTCTTAAAGGCGGTCGCCTCCACGATGGGCGGCGTGTCCTCGGTGTTTGGGCCGGTGTACAGGTTGCCCTCGCGGTCGGCGGCCTCGACCGCGACGACGCTGACGCGCGGCGTCAGGTCCACGAAGTAGCGCGCGTAAAGCTCCAGATAGGTGTGAATGGCGCCGATTTCGATGACGCCGTCCTCGATCAGCTGCGCCATGCGAATGCCCTGCGGCCCCGCGTAGCAGAAATCCAGTCGCTTCGCGACGCCGTGCTCGAAAAGGTCAAGGTGCTGCGGCAATGCCAGGTTCGACTGCACGACATGCAGGTCGTGAATCACCTCGGGGTCAACGTCACTGAGCACTTCCGAAATGAAATCGGCGTGTTTCTGGTTGTTGCCCTCGATGCAGATACGGTCATTCGGACGCAGCACGGACACAAGCAATGTCTCGGCCTGATCGGCGGCGACGATCTTTCCGAGACCGTTTCGGGCGGCTTCATCGAGCCGCGCGGCCTTGTCGTCCGCCAGGGTTCCCCAACTCATATCATTCAAAGCCTGCCTCCCCCGCCACAATTGATATACCTTAGATATATTTTATCAGAACATGAAGTGCAAGGCGCGCGCGGACGGTTTTGGCACGCAGCGTTTCAAGCTTGTGCTGAAGGTGCTTGTGCAGGGTCGAGGCCAATCCGTCGCCCTCGCGGGCTTCAAGGAAGGGCATGATCACTTAATTCTCTTCGGTGGCTATTTGTTACAACGCCTAGCTGTCATGTCGGCGACGAACCATGCGCGCCGCACCTGGGTGGCCAGCGAGCGATACTGCACCATCAATATCTCGTTGCGGGCAACGATCAGGATGCCTTCGTGGATCTGCTGATTGAGGCCAAAATACTCGGCCAGGCGCCGCGCTTCGAAATGGCCAACCATTTGATCATGAGGCGGGCGCATTCGCGGGGTTCGCCGTCGATGACGTGTTCGCATGCCAGCTCGGCGCGCAGCGCCTCAAAGGGTCGCGCGGGTGAACTCGGAGATATAGTCGATCAGCTTGTCCGACGCCTCGCCCGCTGCCGCCGGGTCGCCCTCGGCGATCTTGCGTGCAACATCGGCGTGAAGGTTTGCACAGCGTTCCAGGTCGAGCGCCACGCGGTAATTCTGGAACCAGAACCGTCGCGACAGGCCCTGCATCCGTCTCATCGACCGTTCGATGAACTCGTTGCGGCAAGCGACCAGGACAGCCCGGTTGAACTCTAGGTCAAGCTGCATGAACGCGTCATAATCCCTTGCGTCCGCCGAGGCGGCCAGCTTGGCGGCCAGTTCCGTGAAATGCTCTCGTTCTGCCTCGGTGGCCCGCTGCGCTGCCTTGCAGGCACATAACCGCTCCACTTCGCGCCGTAGCTCCAGCAACTGCAATTGCTTGGCTATGTTGATCTCGGACACCATGACCCCGCGTCGGGGCATCACCACCACCAGACCCTCGGCCGCCAGCCGCTGCAACGCCTCGCGCACAGGGGTGCGGCCTATGCCCAGTTCCTCGACCAGTTGCGATTCAGACAGCACCTGCCCCGGCTCCAGGTCCAGCGCCACAATCCGTGTCTCGATCATCTCGTAGGCGCGGTCGGTCAGGGTCATGTCGTCGGCCTTGCGAGTTCGGGACGCCGCGCGCGCGGTACCTGTCTGTGCTTCGTTGACCATTTACTGCCCGTTTCTGGCCGTCCTATTACGGTCGGCGGATGGTATATCACCTATACCTTATAGATACGGTGGTTCCCGACTTGTCGCAAGACATCCCCGCCTCGCAAGACGCTCATGCTTTTTCTCTGCCATACATGCGGCTGCGAAGGCCTTGAGAGTTTCGGAAGAGACAGCCGGACACTCGACCATCGGCCCATGCCCCACACGTTCCCACAGCTTCAGGCGCGCGCCGTCGATACAAGCTGCGAGCGCGTTGCCATCATCTGGCGGGCACTCGGGACTGGCGGTGCCGTGCTAAACCAGTACCGGCACGTCGGCTGTCCAGAACAGGGCGATAGCTTGTTGGACTGCTCTTGCAGTTCATGCGCCAGACAATCTCTTAGCTCACGACACCACCTGACCCTAAAATATCTGAAGGCTGACAACCAGCAGAACGGTCGGCCACCTCACAGCAGGAACCGGACCAAAAGCCACGCGCCGACCGCATAGGGCAGCATCGCAAACAGGAACACCACGCCGTCGCGGGTCAGCATCGCCATCACCAGCAGGCAAACGCCCGTGGCCGCGATCGATCCCGAGAACGGAATGAACTCAAGAAACGGCATTGCCATCCCGCTCAGCAGGCAGATCCCCTGCGGCACCCAAAGCAGCGGGCGGTGAAACAGGAATGACAGGCGTTGGCCAGTATGGCGCTCGACCCACTCCATCATCGGTGTGATCCGCGCCATCGCATGGTCAAGCTTGTTGCCGTCTATGGTCTTACGCTTCAACCGGTCCGGCAGATAAAATTCCTTCATCCCCAGGATCAACTCGGCAGAGAAAAGCGCGATCAGCACGCCGCACACCATCGACACACCCGGTATCCCTGAAAGCGGCGTCGCCGCGATAAGCGCCGGCACGAAGATCAGGGGCAGCACCCCGGCCTGACCTGCGGCCTCCAAGATCCTGCCGACCGACACCTCGGGCTGGTCAGCCACCGAGCGAATTCGGGAAATCACGTCGGTCAAAGGATGGAATGTCTGTGACTCGGCCGGGCGCCTCATGTCGCGCGCATTCCCGACGGGTCTTGCCCGCTGACGAATCTGCCGACCGCACCACCGGGTCCGGGGCACGGTCCCGGTTCAGGAAGTCTCGCGTATTGTCTGTGATGCATCTTCGACCTTCTTGTATCGCAGATACAACGTCGATGCCTTGGATAGGTTCCCGCGAATGGCTGCCCATCCGTCGTTTTCTGCCCAGCACCCCGGCCCGCGTGACGGCTTGTGCCCAGCGCTCAGAGTCTCCGATTGATCAAGACGCTCAACGCCAGACAAACCGGCAATCGTAAAGCACGCCGAACACGCCACGCTTGCATACCCGCACGCGCTCGCCATTGCGCTCGGGCTCTGGCTTCGGCTGGCTTTGCAGATATGCCTGGTACTCGGTCTCGCTTTGCTCGCGCAGGGCGGTGATTTGCAGGTCGTCGAGATATCCGCTGGCCGGAAAGCCCTGTTCCGTCTGCCACGCAGAGATAGCCGTGCGGGTGTTCGGGCCGAACACGCCGTCAGCCCCGCCCGGATCATGCGCGACCAGACGCAACCGGTTCTGGATTTCTTGCCGTTCGCTGCGCGACAGCTCCAGCGCGGCCTCTTTCTCTTCGGTGGCGAGTGCCGAGGGAGCCACCCGCGCCGTCCCAAGGTCCTCCGGCTCCGTCGCAAGCGGTTCAGACGCCACGATGGTGATCTCGCCCACCGTCGTGGTCGAAAACGTGGCCTCATAGGTGGTTTCGGTCCCGCTTACCGAATAGGGCGCGCACTCTTCCAGAGCCACGGCGGCATCCAGAAACAGCCGCCGCTGGACTGCCGACTGCGCCTCGTCGCCCACATGCCGGGGTATTCCCACCAGCAGCCCCGCGCTGTCCAGAACGAAGCTTATGGTAACGTCTTCGTCGCTCTGGGTCTCCGAAGTGGCTTGGAAGCAGGCGGCGATCTGCTCCCGAAGCGGCGGTGCCGCCTCGGGCATGTCGTTCCCCGGCGAGGCGTCGGTCTGGGCGGAGTCTGCCTGGGGCGTCACCGGCTCTGGCAATACATCTCTCGGCGGCACTTGGGCCGTTGGTTCACGGTCCTCGCCATCCGCCGCACCGGCGGCGGGGTCGGCGCGATCCGCATCGGAGCCTGTCACGCCGCTCCCGTCACTCCCTTGCCCGTCCACCACCGGCTCATCCAGCGGCGTGGTGGTCGTCGCTGGCGGCTCCGGCAGCGGCTCGGTGCCTTGCGTCTGTCCCGTCGCGCTGCCTGCCGAAAACAGCAGCACCGCGCAGACCGAAATCACGGCCCGGCCTCGACAATTCAATGTACCGCGTGCGCCTTTCACGACATCATCCTCCATGAAACCTTTCGCAGAATAAGGCGTGCGACCGACAAAAGGTCAAGGCGGGGCGCGAAAATCAGCCAACCCGGCGGCGGCACAGTGCCACCTGCCAATGCCAACGCATCAGGCCCACCGCCTGCCGGACCTCGCCAGTTTCGGCATCACCCGTTGCAGCAGCCGCACAGCTGATCTATCAATGGGCCAACACGACGCCCCAAGCAGCACCATATGCGGGGGCCATGAATTCATCCGTCGGGGGGCCCAACAGGGCTGAGAGGTGCGCGCACCGACCCGTCGAACCTGATCCGGGCAATACCGGCGTAGGGAACGGGTAGAGGGTGCAACCAAGGCACAGGCTCATTCTTACGTTGGTACGCCCCAAGACATGGAGACGCACCAGTGAATCGGCTTTCGAAAACACCCAGCCTTTCGGGGTCCGCATGACCGCGGTGACCGTCATAGGGGCCGGTGTCGCCGGTCTCTGCGTGGCCCGCACGCTTCTCGATCGCGGCGCCGAGGTGACGCTGATAGATCGCCACGCCACACCCGGCTCGCATGCCTGCTCATGGTGGGCCGGCGGCATGCTCGCCCCCAACTGTGAAGGCGAAAGCGCCGAGGAGCCGGTCGTGCGCCTTGGGGCCGAGGCCGCCGATTGGTGGGCCGCGCAGACAGATTGCGTCCAGCGGCGCGGCTCTCTCGTGGTCTCGCCCGGGCGCGACCGCGCCGACCTTGCGCGCTTTGCCCGCCTGACGACCGGCCACCGCCCCCTTACCGGCCCCCAGATCACCGAGCTGGAACCCGACCTCGGCACCCGCTTCACACGCGGGCTTCATTTCGAGAATGAGGCGCATCTTGCCCCCCGCGCGGCACTGGACGCGCTTCGCGACAGTCTGATCGCCGACGGTGCCACCTTCCGGCAACAAGAAGCCGATCCCGACGCCCTTGCGACACAGGGCCTGACGGTTGACTGCCGCGGCTTTGCCGCGCGCGACGCCCTGCCCGATCTGCGCGGCGTGAAGGGCGAGATGCTGATCCTCTCCTGCCCCGACGTGACCCTGTCGCGTCCGATCCGCGTACTGCACCCCCGCGTGCCGATCTACATCGTGCCGCGCGGCGACGGGATGTTCATGCTGGGTGCCACGATGGTTGAGGGCCGCGCCGGGCGCCACGTCACCGCCCGCGCCATGCTGGAACTGCTCAGCACGGCCTACGCGCTAAACCCGGCCTTCGGCGAGGCCGAAGTGGTCGAGATCGGCGTCGACAGCCGCCCGGCCTTTCCCGACAACCTGCCCCGCATCCGCCGCGACGGCAACCTGATCCGCGCCAACGGGCTTTACCGCCACGGCTTCCTGCTGGCGCCCGCCCTCGCGCGCATGGTCGCGGACCTGATCCTTCACGACAAGACACCGGAGGTTTCCGATGAGATTGCAGCTTAACGGCACATCCGTGGACGCCGAGGTCGCCACCTTGGCCGACCTTCTTACGGCCCGGGGCTACGGCGAGGCCAAGGTGGCGACAGCCGTCAACGGCACGTTCGTGCCCGCGCCTTTGCGCGCCGACCACGCGCTTGCCGAGGGCGACAGCATCGAAGTGCTGGCCCCCATGCAGGGCGGCTGAGCCATGCGCAACTTTTACGGCACCACGCTTGCCAACGGCTTCATGCTGGGCACCGCGCAATACCCCTCACCCGCCATCCTGGCCGAGGCGTTCCGGCGCAGCGGTGCCAGCGTCGCCACCGTGTCCCTGCGCCGCGAAAGCGGGCAGGACCGCGCAGGCCAGGATTTCTGGAACCTGATCCGCGATCTCGGCGTGCATATCCTGCCCAACACCGCTGGCTGCCACAGCGTCAAGGAAGCCGTGACCACCGCACACATGGCGCGCGAGGTGTTCGACACGCCCTGGATCAAGCTGGAGGTCATCGGCGAGGAAGACACCCTGCAACCCGATGTGTTCGGCCTGGTCGAGGCCGCGCGCATCCTGACCGAGGACGGCTTCCAGGTTTTTCCCTACACCACCGAGGATCTCGTCGTGGCGGACCGCCTGCTCGACGCCGGTTGCGAAGTGCTGATGCCCTGGGGCTCGCCCATCGGCTCGGGTCTGGGCCTGAACAACATCTTCGGCCTGCGCGCGCTGCGGGCGCATTTCCCCGACGTGCCGCTGGTGATCGACGCAGGTCTGGGTCTGCCCTCGCAGGCAACGACCGCGATGGAGCTGGGCTATGACGCCATCCTCCTCAACACCGCCGTGGCCAAGGCGGGCGACCCGGCGGCGATGGCCGAAGCCTTCGCTCTTGCCCTCAAGGCCGGGAAACTCGCCCAATCCGCCGACCCGATGGAGCCGCGCGACATGGCCGCCCCCTCGACCCCCGTGATCGGCAAGGCCTTCCTCGAATGAGGCTCGACCCGTTCTATCCCATATTCGACAGCGCCGACTGGATCGAACGCCTCGTGCCTCTTGGCATCAAGCTGGTGCAACTGCGCGTAAAGGATGCCGCACCCGATACCCTGCGCGACCATATCCTGCGGTCCAAGGCGGTCTGCGACGCCCATGGCAGCACGCTCATCGTCAACGACCATTGGAGCGAAGCCATCGAAACCGGCTGCGCCTACATTCACCTCGGGCAGGAAGACCTTGATACTGCTGACATTTCCGCCATCCGCGAGGCCGGCCTGCGCCTTGGCATAAGCACCCATGACAAGACCGAGCTCAACCGTGCCCTGGCATTAAAGCCCGACTATATCGCGCTCGGCCCGATCTATCCCACGATCCTGAAAAAGATGAGGTGGCACGAACAGGGCCTCGACCGTCTGACACAATGGCGCGGCCTGATCGGCGACCTGCCCCTGATCGCCATCGGCGGCATGTCCGTCGACCGCGCGCCCGGCGCCTTTGCCGCCGGCGCCGACGTTGTGGCGGCGGTCACCGATATCACCCTCAACGACAGCCCCGAGACGCGGGTGCGCGAATGGCTGGCGGCGACAAGATGAACCGCTACGCCCGCCAGACCTGCCTGCCCGGGATGGGTGAGGCCGGACAGGCCGCATTGGAGGCGGCGCATGTGCTGGTGGTCGGCGCTGGCGGGCTGGGCGCGCCTGTCCTGCAATACCTGGCCGGTGCCGGCGTGGGGAGGCTGACGCTGGTTGATGGCGATACGGTTTCGCTCACGAACCTGCACCGCCAGACGCTCTTTCGCGAGACTGATATCGACCGTCCCAAGGTCGAGGCAGCCGCCGGCACCCTGCGCCGCCTCAACACCGACTGTAACATCGACACCGTCTTCGCCCCGCTCGATCCGGTCAACGTGTCCGACCTTGTGGCGCAGGCGACACTTGTGCTGGATTGCGCCGACAGTTTCGCGGTCAGCTATATCCTGTCCGACACCTGCCTCGCCGCGGGCGTGCCGCTCATCAGCGCCTCGGTCTTGGGCGTATCGGGCTATGCGGGCGGGTTCTGCGGCACTGCGCCCTCGTTGCGCGCCATCTTCCCCGACCTGCCCGACCGTGCTGCCAGCTGTGCCACGGCGGGCGTCATGGGCCCGGTCGTCGGCATGATCGGTGCGGCGCAAGCGCAGATGGCTCTGGCCTGTCTGACCGGTCAAGTGCCCTCGCCCCTGGGCCAAGTCGTGACGGTCGACATGCAGACCTACCGGAGCAGCAGCTTTCGCTTCGATGCGGCGCCCGAGCCCGTTGCCGACCTGCGTTTCATCGCCGCCGACCAGATCACAGCAAGCGATCTCGTGGTCGAGTTGCGCCCCCCGGATGAAGCGCCCGCGCCGGTCTGCCCCCACGCGCGACGTATCGGCCTCGAGGCGTTCAGAAACGGCCCCGGCCTCACCCCGCCCGACGGCGCCCGGACCGTCTTTGCCTGCCGCTCCGGCCTGCGCGCCTGGCAAGCGGCGACCCATCTGCGACGCAACTGGACCGGCGAAATCGCCCTCGTCGCCGCCGGCGATACGCCCGGCACCTGAGCCAGGGAACAGGTGCGGCCTCCGCGACACTTAAACGCGAAAAGTTTAAGAAAAATCATCTTTCTCCGTGAACGCGACAAACTTTTGCCCGAATTGGTTATGAACAATCAGAACGCGAGCAGAAAACTGATCAGGAATGAGTGACAATGCGTATACTTGCGATAGATGACGAGCCGATTTTCTGCGATCTTCTCAGAGCACGGCTTGAACAGCTTGGATATCAAAACGTCGAAACCGCTTTCACCGGCCCCGAGGCGCTGGATATCGCGGCGGCCCGGACCAACCCGGTCGAATGCTTCATCGTCGACATTCGCATGATGCCGATGGATGGTATCGAACTGGTCCGTAGACTGCGCGCCATCCCGCATCATCAGGCAACGCCCATCGTGATGCTCTCGGCCCTGACCGACAAGGCGTCGATCGACGCCGCCTTCATGGCCGGCGCGAACGACTACATCACCAAGCCGCTCGAAATGGTCGAATTGAAGATCCGTCTCGAGATGGCCCGCAACATTCAAGCCGAACGCGCCCAGGCCCGCCTGCTCCACGAACACGTGCTCAAGCAGGAAGCCATCCTCTTCCCCTCCGCCGAATTCGGCGGCGAGATCATCCTCGACGACGTGCCCGGCGCCGTCAGCGTGATGTCGATGGAGAACTTTCTTCTCAAGCAAGGCAATATCCGCCTTCGCCAGTCCTCGGCGATCGGCTTCAGCCTGCAGCAGGCGGACCGCTATTTCCAGAAGATGGACCCCACCTATTACGCCGTTCTGATCGGCGACATGGCACAGGCCGTGTCGCGGGCGCTGTCGGCCTTTCCACACATGCTTACCTGCCCCGGCAACGGCGATATCGTGGCCCTGCTGGTCGACCGGGCGCATGTCGATATCGATCAGATCAAGGAGAACCTCGCGCACGAGCTCGAAGCTCTTCGCCTGCGCTTCTCGGCCATCGACATGACCCTGCCGCAGCTGGAAACCGGCGCACCCGTGCGCACCGGGCTGTTTCGGACTCACTGCCCGACCACCCTGATCGCGCGCGCGCGCGCTGCCGCGCGGGGGTCTGAAGGCACCCGTGCCGCGCACAACCTGCAGGCCATCGCATGACCGCGCCCGTCCGCCGCGCCTTGCCGGAAAATGACGCGACCCGCTCCAAGATGGAACAGGCTCTTGCCGTGATGCGCCGCGATTTCTGCGCCGGGCTCGACGAGCGTATCTGCCGGATCGAGACGGCCCGACTGGCGTTTGCCTCGGCCAGCGATACGGCGCTCGACACCCTGAAATTCGAAGCGCACCGCATCTGCGGCGTCGCCGGAAGCCTTGGTCTGGACGAGGTCTCGACCCGCGCCCGCACTCTGGAAGAGCACGCTGGGTGGGCCGAGGGCCGGGCGCTCTCGCCGAAAGACCGGGCCGAACTTGACCGCCGGATCGAGGATTTCCTCGACCTGCTGGAAGATCACCTGACCGAAACCTGATGCACCCCGCGGCGCCCGGCGCCGCAGACTCCATAGTCAAGAATTAGCGCACAAAAGGGGTTTGAAGTGCCAAGCCATGCCGCAAGACTGAAGAAGGTTTTCAAACTCCGCGAATTTCCGATCGCGGTGGGCCTTACGATCATCGCGGTGCTGGTCTCGACCGCGCTCGTCGCCACCCAGGCCAATACCCGCTTTCTGGAGCTGGCCCGGCAGGCGGCCAAGGACGACGTGGGCAAGAACGCCGACGCCATCGCAGGCGCCTTGCAACGCGAGTTGACCAAGGTCGACGTGATCGCCCGTGCGATCCGCTACGCGATCGAACAAAAGCCCGACCTCACGCAGCAGGAGTATCAGGACCTGGTCGCACCTCTGATCGGGACGACCCCTGAGATCCTGCTCGTCGGACGATCCCGCGGTTACGTCATCGAGCAAGTTTACCCCATGGCCGGAAACGAAAAGGCGATTGGCCTCGACTATCGCTTGGTACCCACGCAGTTCATGGCCGTGCGCGACGCTCTGCGCACGGGCAAGGCATCTTTGGAAGGCCCGGTCAATCTCGTTCAAGGGGGCACAGCATTCATCCAGCGCACCCCGTACTACCCAAAGTCTCGCGAAGATATGTCCCGCATCGCGTCCGGTATCATCTCGGTCGTTGTCAACCGCGAGCAACTGATAACCCAGATATATCAAGATCACGGCATTGAGACCCATGACATCGCGATCCGCAGCCTGACCTCGGACCTTTCGCCAGGCAAAATGAAATACGGCGCGAAAGGCATCTTTGACGACAACCCAATCTTGCGCGAAGTGCCGACAGACAGCAGCATCTGGCAAATCGGTCTTGTGCCGTCTTTGGGCTGGCCCGAACAGCATCGGATGGAACACTATGTCTGGGTGCTGAGCTTACTGGGCAGCTCGGCCCTTGGAGCGATGTTCTTGGCGCTCTGGTCGATGTACCGCTCCAAACGCATCGCCGAAGGCCAGCTGCGCTCGGCCATCAACTCCATCGACGACGGTTTCGCGCTTTTCGACCAGCAAGACCGCCTGGTCTTCGCGAATGAAAAATACCTGTCTTACTATGACCTCTCGCGCAACGCGATATTCCCGGGCAACACCTTTGAGAACATTCTGCGCGAGGGGCTCAGGAACGGCCAGTACAAGGACGCCATCGGTCGCGAGGATGCGTGGCTGAAAGAACGGCTTGCCAAGCATTTCAACCCCACCGAACCGATCGAGCAGAAACTGGGCGATGGTCGCTGGCTCAAGGTGGCCGAAGCCCGTTCGCCGGATGGCAACACAGTGGGGTTCCGTGTGGACATTACCGAACTCAAGCAGTCGCGCGAACGCGCCGAGGCGGCCAACCGCGCCAAGAACAACTTCCTCAACATCATAAGCCACGAATTGCGCACGCCGCTTACCTCGGTCATCGGCTATGCCCGCTTCTTGGAAAACATCGAAATCCTGCCCGGCTTCAAGGCACTCAAACAGGCCCTGCGCACAGGCGCGGGCGAGGCCGAATGCAACCGCGCGCTCGACTTGTTGCGCAACGACGTGGCCGGCATGTCGGGCCGCATCACCAGCTCCAGCGATCACCTTCTTGGCCTGATCAACGACGTGCTCGACCGCGCCAAGCTCGAGGCCGAAACCGTCGACCTTCGCATTGAACCGCTCGATCTCAAGGACATCGTCAAGACCGTCACTTCGAATTTCGGGATCAAGGCCGCCGAAAAGGGCATTTCGCTGACCTCGGATGTCGCCCCCCTTCCCATCGCCGCCGACGCCAAGCGCCTGCGACAGTCCCTGATCAACGTCGTCGGCAACGCGATCAAGTTCACCGAAACCGGCGGGGTCCACCTGTCATCGGACAGTGACGATACCCATGTACGGATCACAGTGCGCGACACCGGCTGTGGGATACCCGCCGACCAGCTGGACCAGATCTTCGATCAGTTCGTGCAGGTCGACACCTCTGTCACCCGGCGCAACTCCGGCACCGGGTTGGGTTTGGCCATCACCCGCGAACTCGTGGAACTTCACGGTGGGTCCATCTCGGTCGAAAGCGAGTTGGGACACGGCAGCTCATTCATTATCACCCTTCCCATCAAATCTCAGAAACTGGAACTGGCCGCCTGACCCGTCAGGTCAGACCAGTTGTCCTGCCAATTGCCTAAAGTTTTCCTTTTTCCAGCCCAAACAAGACCACGACCTCCATTCACTGTTTTACTGTCGGCATTCAGCACGGCACGAAAGGGCATCAATGCAACAAAATGCACACGCTCAAGAATGTAACGCCAAAGGATCAGGGCCCGCCGAGACCGGGATCGACAGTACCGGCCTGACCGATCTGCCGTTTCTCGAAACGGTACTCGAGACCCTCCAGGACGGCGTCTACGTCTATGCCACTGACACGCTCCGCATAAGGTACATGAATGCCGCCGCCTGCGCCCGCCACGGCTGGACCCTGGACGAGGCTCGCGCGAAATGCATCAGCGACACCTCCGCGACATTCGACACCAAGTCCTTTTCACGTGCTGCCGCCCCCCTTCTGCTCGGCGAGCAGGATGCGATCACACTCGAACTCGTTCACCATACCGGCCCAATCGAAGTCTCCACGCGCCTTTTGCGCACCCCCGACGAGGGCGATTTCTTCGTCTCCGTCCTGCGCGACATCTCGACCCGCAAAAGCTCGCAGGCGGAAAAGGTGCAGACAGTCTCGACGGTCAGCCACGAATTGCGGACACCGCTCACTTCGATCCACGGCGCGCTGCGCCTGCTGAAGGCCGGCGCGGTGTCCGAACTGGATTCCAACACCCAAAGCGTGATCGACATTGCTGCCCGCAACACCGACCGCCTTCTGTCGATCGTCAACGACATTCTCGATCTCGAGAAGATAAACAGCAACAAGATGGACTTTTCGAGCAGCGAGATGGACATCGTCGAATGCGTCAACGATACCGTCGAACTGATCGCCGGCGCGGCGCTTGAAAACGACGTCCGGCTCGATATCGAAAGCGATTTGCAGAACGCCGTGGTGATGGGCAACCCCGAGCGTATCGCCCAGATCGTCACCAATTTTGCTTCCAATGCGATCAAGTATTCGCCGAAAGGCGCCAGCGTGCGCATAGGCATTTCCGGGACCGAGGACGGCATCGTCATTTCCGTGACCGACCAGGGCCCCGGCATCTCGGAAGACCAGAACCGGATGTTGTTCAAGCCATTTTCGCAAGCGCGCGCCGGCGACGGAACCAAGCGGCCCGGCACCGGCCTCGGTCTCGCCATCGTGTCGGCCATTGCCCAGCGCCTCGACTATACAGTCGCTTTCAAATCCGAGGTGGGCCAAGGCAGTACGTTCCAATTTCGTGTGCCCTCCCACCTTGTCCTCTGTACAGATTCGCGTGACACTGCAACTGTGGCGGCGAGTTAGACATGGCTCACGTAGTGACCTTTCCCAACGCCCCCAAAAGCGAGACATGCGTGATGCGGCAACCTTTGCAAACGATCCTTCATGTCGATGACGACGACGATATTCGCGTGATCATAAAGATGGCGCTTGAAATTGTCGGGTCCTTTGACGTGCACCAGTTTGCAACCGGCCAGGACGCGGTCGAGGCCGCGGCCGGGGTCAATCCACAGATGCTCTTGCTGGATGTGATGATGCCCGACATGTCGGGCGAGGATGTCTGGCACGCGATTACCGCCACGCCGGGACTGGCGGACATACCCACCGTTTTCCTGACCGCGAAGGCCGAGGATTCCTTTTCAAAACAATTGCGTGAAAAAGGTGCCGTCGCCGTGATAACGAAGCCGGTGGACCCAATGATGCTCGGCACCCAGATCGAGCAAATCTGGCAAAGCATAGACCACGTCTGACACCCAATGTGGCCAGAGTGGTCAAGTGACGTGTCGCGCCTCAGCCGTCACCAAGTTGCTTGAAGTCGCCTGAATCCAGCACCGGCGCGGCATCAAGTTCGTCCGCGTCCAGCATCGCCGCCACACGTTCAAGGCTCGACACGAGCATCGCCTGCTCCCAATCTTCCATGACCGAAAATTTGCGCACGAAGCGCTGTTGCAGGGGATCTGGCGCCTTGGCCAGCGTATCACGCCCCTTTGCGGTCAGGTGAATGTTGGTCTGACGCCGATCCCGTTGGGATTTTTCACGCAGCACCATGCCCTCGTTCACCAGCTTGTCCACCAGCGAGGTCACGGTCGCCTGTGTGACACGCATTCGCGATGATATCGCGGTCGCCGTTGCCTGTCCGGTCTCGCCTATGATCTGCAAAACCCGGAACTGCGCGGGGGTAACCCCGGCGGACTGCTTAACCTCGCGACCGAACAGATCGGTCGCGCGAAGAATGCGTCTGAGTGCGACTAAAGAGGTATCGATGCGGTCCATTCCTACCTTTAGCGTTTCGTTAGAATAGCTAAACATATACACTCTAAATTGGTTTGTGAAGCCCCCTTTAATTAGGGTTCTTAACCAGACAGTACTGAAATCACTGCTATAAGCAAAGCATTTCACCACTAAAAATAAGGGTTTTTTTGGAAAATTAGTAAGCCTAACAAAAAATATACTTAGTCACTTGAAGTACCACCACACCGATGCTACTTAGTAAGCCAAAGCAAATCGGAGATACAAACATGCCCCGCGACCTTGCAAAAGAAATCGTTCCGACCCTTCGCGAGCCTGAACCGACGGACGGCTCGGAAATCTGGGAGCTCGTGCGCGAATGCAAGCCGCTCGACGAGAACTCGATGTACTGCAACCTGATTCAGTGCGATCACTTTTCGGATACTTGCGTTCTGGCCGAAATCGAAGGCAAGCCCGTTGGCTGGGTCTCCGGTCACGTGATTCCGAGCGACCCCGAAACGCTGTTCATCTGGCAGGTCGCGGTATCTGAGGATGCGCGCGGTATGGGCCTTGGCTCACTGATGCTGAAAGAAGCATTGCAGCGCGAGGCGTGCGCGGACGTCAACAAGATCCAGACGACGATCACGTCGGACAACGACGCGTCCTGGGCACTATTCCGGAAATTTGCCGAAGAGTGTGGAACCGATCTCGATGCTGAGGCGTATTATGAGAAAGACGAGCACTTCAACGGCCAAAGCAAGACGGAGAACCTCGTGACGATTCCGCTGGCTGAAGAGCTGGCAAAGGTGGCCTGAAACGGGGCCACCTCCCCAACTCCCCTCAAATTCTGACACTGAAAGAGAGGTCGTATGTCTACGAACACCTCCCATAAACCTGTATTTGAACGTCGTGAATCCGAGGCCCGCAGCTACTGCCGCGGGTTCGACACCGTGTTCACCTCCGCATCCGGCGCCGAGATGACCGATGTGGACGGTCGCACTTATATCGACTTTCTGGCCGGCTGTTCTTCACTGAACTACGGTCACAACGACCCCGACATGAAGGCGGCCCTGCTCGAGCACATCTCGAATGACGGTATCGCCCACGGGCTCGACATGATGTCCGATACCAAGGCGCAGTTCCTTGAGACCTTCGAGAAATTGATCCTTGAGCCGCGTGGCATGGACCACAAAATCATGATGACAGGTCCGACCGGCACAAACGCCGTCGAGTCCGCGCTGAAACTCGCGCGCAAGGTCACCGGCCGCCGCGACATCATCGCCTTCACCAACGGCTTCCACGGCATGACCATGGGCGCATTGGCAGCTACCGGCAATGCCGGGAAACGTGGTGGCGCGGGGGGCGTGTCGCTTCCCGATGTGAACCGGATGCCCTACGAAGGCGCGTTCGGCGACGACGTCGACACGATCGCACAGATGGAAATGATGCTCGACAACCCGTCGTCAGGCATCGACGCCCCCGCGGCTTTCCTGGTTGAACTGGTTCAGGGCGAAGGCGGTCTCAACGCCGCCTCCAAGGAGTGGGTCGAACGTCTTGGCCGTCTCGCCAAGAAGCACGAAATTCTTTTGATCGTCGACGATATCCAGGCCGGCATCGGCCGCGCGGGTAGCTTTTTCAGCTTCGACGACATGGACGTGCAGCCCGACATGATCCCGCTGGCGAAATCGCTGTCCGGCTTCGGCCTGCCTTTCGCCGCGCTGTTGATCCGCCGCGAACTCGACATCTGGAAACCGGCCGAACACAACGGCACGTTCCGGGGCAACACGCATGCCTTCGTCACCGCCCGCGTCGCGCTCGAGAAGTTCTGGTCGGACGACACCTTCAAGAACGAGATCGCCGAAAAGGCCAAGATCCTCGAGACGCGCCTTCAACGCATCGCGGACATGGTGCCGGGCGCCAGGCTCAAGGGCCGCGGCATGATGCGCGGCGTGGATGTCGGCTCGGGCGAGCTGGCCGAGCAGATATGCGGCGAAGCGTTCCGCAACGGTCTCATCATCGAGACCTCGGGCAGCTTCGACGAAGTCGTCAAGGTACTCGCGCCGCTGACCATTCCGGTCGAGCTGTTCGAAAAGGGCCTCGATATCCTGGAAAAAGCTGCCTCGACCTGCGTCGAAGGCCACAACATCGCTGCGGAGTAACCGAAATGATCGTCAGAGACTTCAACAAGATCACCGAGAACGAAAAAGACCGCGTCGTTTCGGACGCCAACTGGACAAGCGTGCGGATGCTGCTGGCCGATGACAACATGGGCTTTTCGTTCCACATCACCTTCCTTGAGGCCGGTTCCGAACATACGTTCGAATACAAGAACCACTTCGAGAGCGTCTATTGCATGCAAGGCACCGGCTCGATCACCGACATCGCCACCGGCGAAACCCACGAGATCAAGCCCGGCGTCATGTATGCCTTGGACAAGCATGACCGCCACATCCTGCGCGCCACCGAAGAGCTGGTCATGGCCTGCTGCTTCAACCCGCCGGTCACCGGCAACGAGGTCCATCGCGAAGATGGCTCTTACGCGGCGCCCGAAGCCGCCGAGGCGTGAACCAATGACCCACACAGTGGAAAAAATCGGCGGGACGTCCATGTCCCGCCTGCACGAACTGCGTGATACGCTGTTCATCAAGGACGGAGAGCCGCAATACGGACGCATCTTCGTCGTTTCGGCCTTCGGTGGCATCACAGACATGCTGCTGGAGCACAAGAAATCGGGCGAGGATGGAGCCTATGCCGCTTTCGCGGACGCCGAAGACGATCACGGCTGGCACGATGCACTGACACGGGCCTGCCGCGCCATGATCAAGGCGCATGAAGACGTGCTGGAGCACCCGGGCGACATCGCCCAGGCAACCGCCTTCGTCAATGAGCGTATCGAAGGCGCGCGCAACTGTCTGATCGACCTGCAGCGCCTGTGCTCCTACGGCCATTTCCGGCTGAACGCGCACCTGATGCATATTCGCGAGTTGCTTTCGGGCCTTGGCGAAGCGCACAGCGCGCACGTGGCCGCACTGGTGCTGAAACGGGCCGGTGTCAACGCCCGCGCCGTGGACCTGACAGGCTGGCGCGAAGATGGCGAAGTGAATCTGGACGAGCGCATCAACAACGCAATGGCCAGCGTCGACCCGGCCACCGAGATGCCCATCGTCACCGGCTACGCCCAGTGCCGCGAGGGCTTGATGAAGGAATTCGACCGCGGCTATTCCGAGGTCACGTTCTCGCAGATGGCGGCCCTCACAGGCGCCCGCGAGGCGATTATCCACAAGGAGTTCCACCTCTCTTCCGCCGATCCCAAGCTGGTCGGCGCCGAGAACGTGCGCACCCTGGGGCACACCAACTATGACGTGGCCGACCAGATGGCGAACCTCGGGATGGAAGCGATCCACCCCTCTGCCGCCAAGACCCTGCGCCAGGCGGGCGTGCCCTTGCGCGTTACCAACGCATTCGAGCCCGAAGAGCCCGGCACGGTCATCGACGATCAACCCGCCGAAACCCCGGCGGTCGAGATGGTCACCGGCCTCGACATCATCGCGCTGGAAGTGTTCGAACAGGACATGGTCGGCGTCAAAGGCTACGACGCCGCGATTCTGGACGCCCTGACGCGTCATGACGTGCGCATCGTGTCGAAGGCGTCCAACGCCAACACCATCACGCACTATGTCGACGCTTCAGTCAAAGCCATGCGAAAGGTAGCCGACGATCTGGCGGAGAAATATCCGCAGTCCGAGATCCGCAATCGCAAGCTTGCACTGGTCTCCGTTATCGGCCGCGATCTCGATGGGCTCAGCACGCTGCAGCGTGGCCTGCAGGCACTGGACGACAACGGCATGGCCTCGCTGGGAGCCACCCAAGGCCCGCGACACGTCGATACGCAGTTCATCCTCGAACGCGAAGACCGCGATCCGGCGATCAAGGCGCTCCACGACACGTTCTTCGGCAAGGCGTCTAAGAATGGAAAAAAGTCGGACATGACGATCGCTGCCTGACAGCGCCCTCGCCGTAGATGACAAAAAAACGCGCGTGCCGGCATTCCGGCACGCGCGTTTTGCATCGTGAAGGTCAAGCCTTGGTCAGCCGTCCAGCGATTTCGGCAAGGTGCTTTCGAACACGTTACCCTCGGTATCCGTGGCCTTCACAGTCAAGTCGGTCGATCCGTTGTCATTGTAGAAAAACCGGAATGACGGGTTTTCCGAGATCGAAATCCCGCCCGTCATCGAGAAGAGCATTTCGTCACCCTGCCGCACCTCGATCGTGTCGATGAAATGCGCCGGGATGAACAGTTGCGTAATCTGATCCCGCTGAAGCCCCGAATAATTCGGATGCCGGATCATGACCTGCGCCTCGCGCCGCGGCGTCGATACCGCCGCCGTCTCACCAAAGCTGCGCAGCTTCATCCGGCCCATGCCCGCCAGCGCCTGCTCGGGATCCTTCGAGGCCGGGGCAGAACAGCCACCCGATGCCTTGACGAACCGCCCGGTCATGTAGAGGCCATCCTCGGTCTCGGCAATCACCCGCACGTTGGAATATTGGTTGACCCGCACGCGCATCTCGAAATCGAGTTGCCCCATACTGGGCCCGAACGTGAACTCCCCTGCCACCGGCGCGGGGTTCTCGTCAATCACTACTATGGCCGACTCGATCTGCGCCTCCGGATCGGTTTGTTTCAGGTGCACCGGCACGGTCGCCGCGTCATGGGCACGGTACGGCGCCTCAACGCTGAGCGGGCCCTGCGCCTCCTCCAGCGTGGCCTCGCCCAGCACGTCATAGCGCAGATCCTGCCAGGTCGGGCTTTCGGTCAAGGGGTTCTTGACCGCCTCCTCGGCCCACCCGGCAGAGGCCACAAGCCCCAGTGCCAGAGCGGATGCAATCGCATGTCTCATACGGTCTCCTCCCGCAGTGCGTCCGCTTTATGCCACGAAACAGCGGCAAAATCCACTTATACGAAATGGGGCATGGACCTCACGATCGCGTGTGGCAAGATCCGGCCATGTTCGAGGTCGTCGTCACAGCCTGTATTGCGCTTGCCTCTGAGGGGGGCGAACCGGCCTGCCGCGACATGCTTCTGGCGAATTACGAGGCTCCCACACAGGCCGAGTGCGAGGCGCAACTGCCCGAACTTTCAAAGACATACGAAGAACCACGCTGTGCCCCCGTTGGCCCGGCGCTCGAGATGACCGAGATCGCACCGGGCGTTTTCGCCCATTTGGGGCGGGTCGAAGAACCAGACACGGACAATCGCGGTGACGTCGCGAATCTCGGCTTTATCGTCGGCCAAGACAGCGTCGCCGTGATCGACACCGGCTCTGCCCGCTGGATCGGCGAGACGCTCTGGCGCGCCATCCGCCAACAGACCGACAAGCCCGTCAGCCATGTGATCCTGACCCACATGCACCCCGATCACGTGCTGGGCACAGATGCCTTCAGCACCACCGCGGCACAGGTTGCCTCCCACGCCGCACTGCCTCGCGCGCTCGCCGACAGGCAGGCCAATTACGCGGAAAGCCTGACGCGCCTGATCGGTCCCGCCTTCATAGGCTCGACCGCGCCAAAGCCCGACATCACCGTGCCGCCCGATACGCCCATGCAGATCGACCTAGGCGGGCGCACCCTTACCCTTCACGCATGGCCGGTGGCCCATACCGGCAATGACCTTACGGTGCTGGACGAAGCGACCGGCACGCTCTTTACCGGCGACCTCGTCTTTCACACGCACACCCCCGCGCTCGATGGCAGCGTCCTCGGGTGGCTCGAAGTTCTGGACCAACTGCAAAAGTGGGAGGTCAGCCGCATCGTCCCGGGGCATGGCGGCCCGGTTCTGGACTGGCCGCAAGGCGCCGAGGACCAACGCCGCTATCTGGAAACCCTGCGCGACGACACCCGCGCGGCCATTGCAAGAGGCACCCGTCTGGGCGAGGCCGTCACCACGATCGCGGAAAGCGAGGCGGACAAGTGGCAGCTTTTCGAGGCCTACAACCCGCGCAACGCCACCGTCGCCTTCACCGAATTGGAGTGGGAATAGCGCCTATTCCTTTTCCTTCGCCACGCCCTGCAGCATCTGCGCGATGGCAAAGAGCCGCTTTTCGATCAGTTGCGGCGTCTCGCAAAGATACGTGATCGACTGCTGCCGGTCGGAATAGATCACCTGGTCCCAATCCAGCTTTTCCTCCAATTCATCGACGCGGTCAAAATCCGGGTTCTCCGCTTCCAGCGCCGTATCCATCTCCAGCCGCATCTCGTCGATCTTCTCGGCCAGTGCGATCTGCCCCAGAGAGAAATCCGCGATTCCGTTGATGATCTGCGACCGTCGCGTGTTGAGCGACTTGAATGTCTGCGCAAAGGCCCGGCCAAGGTTGGCTTCCGTGTCCTCGGGCCAGCGATCCGTAAACTCTTCGGCCGCCTGCCGCAGCGTGTCCATCTCCAGCCGCCGCACGGCCAAAGTGCCTGCAAGGTCCCTGATTCCCGCCGCCAGCGCCGGATCCTCGACCTCGTCTTCCGGCAACGCGATGGGCCACATCAGCCCCAGCGACAAGGTTTCGACCTTGCGCTGCACGCAAGGCCATGTCGGATCCGAGAAATCTTCCGCCATTGCCGGGGCGGCGGCGCCCAAAAAGCCGGCAAATGCCGTTAAAACAAACGTCCTCATACGATCCTCCCTTGGTCCCATGGGAACACGCCCATCCATCCCCGGCAAGGGTTCACAATGGAATACCAACCAAGGTACTAATTGTGCCGCGGCATTGCCGCCCCCTACCATAGCTTTGAATCACGTGCCTGTCTGCGGCGCGAACGGGAGGAAATACACTATCATGCGCACTAAAGCTGCCGTGGCCCTCGAGGCCGGCAAACCACTGGAAATTATGGAAGTCGAACTCGAAGGCCCCAAGGCCGGCGAGGTTCTGGTGGAAATCAAGGCCACTGGCCTTTGTCACACCGACGAATTTACCCGCTCGGGCGACGACCCCGAAGGCATCTTCCCCGCCATCCTGGGCCACGAGGGCGCCGGCGTGGTGATGGAAGTCGGCGAAGGCGTCACCACGCTCAAGCCCGGCGATCACGTGATCCCGCTTTACACGCCCGAATGCCGTGAATGCGCGTCCTGCCTCTCGGGCAAGACGAATCTCTGCACGGCGATCCGCAATACCCAGGGCCAGGGCCTGATGCCCGACGGCACCACGCGGTTCAAGATGCTGGATGGTACGCCCATCCACCATTACATGGGCTGCTCGACCTTCGCCAACCACACGGTCATGCCCGAAATCGCGCTGGCCAAGGTGCGCGACGACGCGCCCTTCGACAAGATCTGCTATATCGGCTGCGGCGTGACCACCGGCATCGGCGCGGTGATCAACACCGCCGGCGTCGAAATCGGCTCGACCGCCGCGGTCTTCGGTCTCGGCGGCATCGGCCTCAACGTGATCCAGGGCCTGCGCATGGCGGGCTGTGACATGATCATCGGCGTCGACCTGAACGACGACAAGGCCGAGATGGCCAAGAAGTTCGGCATGACCCATTTCGTGAACCCCACCAAGGTCGACAACACGGTCCAGGAGATCGTGAACATGACCAAGCGGGGCAATGATCAGATCGGCGGCGTGGACTATTCCTTTGATGCCACCGGCAACGTGAAGGTGATGCGCGACGCGCTGGAATGCTCGCACCGCGGCTGGGGCTGCTCGGTCATCATCGGCGTGGCCCCCGCGGGCGCCGAGATCTCCACCCGTCCCTTCCAGCTGGTCACCGGTCGGGTCTGGAAAGGCACCGCGTTCGGCGGCGCCAAGGGCCGCACCGACGTTCCGAAATTCGTTGACTGGTACATGGACGGCAAGATCGAGATCGACCCCATGATCACCCACAAGCTGACGCTTGACGAGATCAACCACGGGTTCGAACTGATGCACGAAGGCAAATCGATCCGCGCCGTGGTGGAGTTCTGATTTGTCCCACGAGGTCGTCTCTCAGAACAGGAGCTTCGGCGGCGAACAGATCGTCTACAAGCACAGTTCCAACACATGTGCCTGCGAGATGACCTACGCTGTCTACCAGCCTCCGCAGGCCAAGGATGGCCCGGTTCCGGTGCTTTGGTACCTGTCGGGCCTGACCTGCAACCACGAAAACGCCATGACCAAGGGCGGTTTTCAGGAACACGCAGCGCGGGAAGGCATCGCGCTGGTGTTCCCCGACACCTCGCCCCGGGGCGAGAACGTGGCGGATGACGAGGCGTATGATCTGGGCCAGGGGGCAGGCTTTTACGTCAACGCCACCTGCGACCCGTGGCGGCAGCATTATCGCATGTACGACTACATCGTGAACGAGCTCTACTCGATCATCATGGAAACCCAACCGGTGCAGGACCGTCACGGTATCACCGGGCACTCCATGGGTGGGCACGGTGCCATGACCATCGCCATGCGCAACCCCGACAAGTTCGAGTCGCTCTCGGCCTTCGCGCCAATCGCCAATCCGACCCGCTCGGATTGGGGGCGCAAGCAGCTCAGTGCCTATCTGGGCGACGACGAAAGCACCTGGGCGCAACACGATTCCACGCTGCTGCTGGAAGAACACGGCTGGAAAGGCGACGTGCTGATCGACCAGGGATCGAGCGACCAGTTTCTCGACCTGCTGAAACCCGAGGCGCTGGCCGACACGATGGCCAAACGCCGCCAGCCGGGCCAGATCCGGATCCAACCGGGCTATGACCACTCTTACTTTTTCGTGCAGACCTTCGCTGCCGACCATGTTTCGTGGCACGCCGAACGCCTGCTGCAATGATGTGTGTACTGACACTGTTGACTAGGGAGACATCAACTTGACCATTCGTACCATCCTCGCCGCCAGCATCCTGGCCACCACGCCCGCACTGGGCTTTGCGCAAGACGTCGAAGGCGACGCCGAAGCCGGTGAAAAAGTGTTCCGCAAATGCATGGCCTGCCACGCCGTGGGCGAAGGCGCCAAGAACAAGGTCGGCCCGGTGCTGACCGGCATCGTCGGCTCACCCGTCGCGGCGAATGAAGATTTCGACTATTCCGACGTGCTCGCCGAGATGGGCGCGGAGGGCAAGGAGTGGACGCCGGAAGAACTGGCGGCCTTCCTCGAAAAACCGCGCGACTATGCCAAGGGCACCAAGATGGCCTTCGCCGGTCTGCGCAAGGAAGAAGAAAGAATGAACGTGATCGCGTACCTCGCCTCGACCGGCGAATAACGCGGCACGTCCGAGACGCGGGGGCTCCTCGAAGGAGAGAGCTTGGGACCCCCGCTTTAACGGTCGATAAATCGGCCATTCCAATGCGGCGGAAGACCGCTGCTTTCATGGGAGGACTACAATGAAGAAGCTTATGCTTTTAACTTCGGGTCTGGCGCTCTGCGCTGGCATGGCCGTCGCCAATGACGACCTTGTCACGCAGATGGACGACCCCAGCCAATGGGCGATCCAGACGGGCGACTACAAGAACCAGCGCCATTCCAAGCTGGATACGATCAACAAGGAAAACGTGGGTGACCTGCAGGTCGCGTGGACCTTCTCGACCGGCGTGCTGCGCGGTCACGAAGGCTCGCCGCTCGTCGTGGGCGACACCATGTATGTCCACACGCCCTTCCCGAACATCGTCTACGCGCTCGACCTGGCCGACGAAGGCAAGATCAAGTGGAAGTACGAGCCCAAGCAGGATCCGGACGTCATTCCGGTGATGTGCTGTGACACCGTGAACCGCGGTGTGGCCTATGCCGACGGCAAGATCTTCCTGCACCAGGCCGACACCAAGGTCGTGGCTCTCAATGCCGACGACGGTTCGGTCGAATGGGAAGTCGTCAACGGCGACCCGTCCATCGGCGAGACCAACACCGCGACCGTTCTTCCGGTCAAGGACAAGGTCATCGTCGGCATCTCGGGCGGTGAGTTCGGCGTGCGTGGTCACGTGACCGCCTACAACATGTCGGACGGCAGCCAAGCCTGGCGCGCCTACTCGATGGGCCCTGACGAGGACATCCTCGTGGACCCCGAGAACACGACCCATCTGGGTGAGCCTGTCGGTGAAAACTCCGGCACCAACACCTGGGAAGGCGACCAGTGGCAAATCGGCGGCGGCACCACCTGGGGCTGGTACTCGGCGGATCTCGAAGAGAACCTGATGTACTACGGCACCGGCAACCCGTCGACGTGGAACCCCTCGCAGCGCCCCGGCGACAACCGCTGGTCCATGACCGTCATGGCCCGCGACATCGACACGGGCGAGGCCAAGTGGTTCTACCAGATGACCCCGCATGACGAGTGGGATTACGACGGCGTCAACGAAATGATCCTCACGGAGCAGGAAATTGACGGCGAGGAGCGCAAGCTTCTGACCCACTTCGACCGTAACGGTCTGGCCTACACGATGGACCGTGTGTCGGGTGAACTTCTGGTCGCCGAAAAGTACGACCCGGTCGTGAACTGGACCTCCGGCGTCGACATGGACCCCGAGTCCGACACCTACGGTCGTCCCGAAGTGGTGGCGCAATACTCCACCGAGCAGAACGGCGAAGACGTCAACTCCACCGGCATCTGCCCGGCGGCGCTTGGCACCAAGGACCAACAGCCCGCGGCCTATGACCCGGAAACCCAGCTGTTCCTGGTCCCGACCAACCACGTCTGCATGGACTACGAACCGTTCCGCGTCAGCTACACCGCAGGTCAGCCCTATGTGGGCGCGACCCTGTCGATGTACCCTGCCCCGGATAGCCATGGCGGCATGGGCAACTTCATCGCCTGGGATAACATCAACGGCGAAATCAAGTGGTCCAACCCCGAGCAGTTCTCGGTCTGGTCCGGTGCTCTGACCACCGCCGGTGGCATCACCTTCTACGGTACGCTCGAGGGCTACCTGAAGGCGGTCGACACCTCCACGGGTGAGGAACTCTACAAGTTCCGCACACCCTCGGGCATCATCGGCAACGTGATGACCTACGAGCGTGAAGGCAAACAGTATGTCGCCGTCCTCTCGGGCGTCGGTGGCTGGGCCGGCATCGGTCTCGCGGCCGGTCTGACCAACCCCAATGACGGTCTGGGCGCCGTGGGTGGCTACGCCGCTCTCAGCGACTACACTGCACTGGGTGGCCAGCTGACCGTGTTCGCTCTGCCGGACTAAGGTTTACGCAACAGCCGGGGCCGGTCCTCCTTCGGGAAGGCCGGCCCCGTGCCCAAGATAAACAACGCATTATCAGTACCCGAAACAGGAAAGGTATGACCGCATCATGAGCACCGGACTCCGCTTGACACTCGCCTCGGCCCTGGTCGCACTGCCGATCACCGCCTCGGCTCAGAACTGGAGCGATCAGCCGGTCGATCCTGCAAACCACGATGAGACCGTCGCCTACGAAGAAGGCGGGCGCTACTTCAACGAGGAAGATCTGCCCACATACAACGTGGCCGAAGACGGCACCGTCGACTGGCTGACCTTCTCGGGCTTCCGCCGCTATCACGCCGAATGCCACGTCTGCCACGGCCCCGATGGCGAAGGCTCGTCCTACGCCCCCAAAGTCAAGAATTCCGCCGTCCACATGGGCTATTACGACTTCTACGATGTTGTCGTGAACGGCCGTGGCAACGGCAACTCCGTCATGCCCCACTTCGGCGACAACCCGAACGTGATGTGCTATCTCGACGACATCTACGTCTATCTCAAGGCTCGCGGCATGGAGGCCGTCCCGCGCGGACGCCCCGGCTCGAAAGAAGCCAAGTCAGAATCGATCCAAGAGGATGAAGATGCCTGCATGGGCTAAATCCGCAGCATTGCGCGCCGCCGCCCGCCTCACCGGGTCGGCGGCGCTTTGCTTTTCGGCGCTGATGATGTCCGGGCCGGCGACGGCCCAGACTTCCGATCTCGTGTCGCAGAACGCCCTGCGCGTCTGCGCGGATCCGGCCAATTACCCCATGTCCACCAAGGAGGGCACGGGGTACGAGAACAAGCTGGCCGAGCTGATCGCGTCCAAGCTGGACCTGCCGGTGCAATACACCTGGTATCCGCAGGCCACGGGGTTCATCCGCAACACGCTGAAGGTCAAGCGCTGCGACATCGTGATGGGCTACGCCCAGGGCCACGAACTGGTGCTGAACACCAACCACTACTTCAGCTCGGTCTACACCCTGATCGTCCCGCAGGACAGCCCGCTCGCCTCGGTCGAGACCCTCACCGACGACGCTCTGAAGGGCGCCCGCATCGGCATCATCGCCGGCACGCCGCCGTCTGCGCATCTCGCCCGGCACGGGCTGATCGGCAAGGCCAAGCCCTACAACCTCGTCGTCGACCGCCGGCACGAGAACCCGGCGATCAACATGCTCGACGATCTCAAGGCCGGCGACACCGACGCCGCCATCCTCTGGGGCCCGCTCGGCGGCCCGCTGGTCAAGGCGGATTACCCCGGCATGAAGGTGATCCCCCTCATCAACGAGGAACTGCCCCCGCGCCTGTTTTTCCGCATCACGATGGGCGTGCGCCAGGGCGAAAAGGTCTGGCAGCGCGAGCTGAATTCGCTCATCCGCCGTCACCAGGACGAGATCAATGCGCTTCTGGTCGAGGCCGGCGTGCCGCTGGTCAGCGACATGGGCAATGAGATGCTGGAATCGGGCCAGTGAAACAGCTCCTGGTGGCCCTCGCCCTCGCGGCCGGGGCCGCCAGCGCAGCCACCGCCCAGGACGTGGCTGAACCTTCCGACTACCGCATGGACCACTACCGCGCCCCGGTGCCTGCCACGCTTGAGGGCGGCACCGTCATCGACGCGGAAGAGGCGCACGCCCTGTGGGAAACAGGCGAAGCCGCCTTCATCGACGTCCTCCCCCGCGCGCCGAAACCCGAGAACCTGCCCGAAGGCACCATCTGGCGCGACAAGCCCCGCCCCAGCATCCCGGGCGCGGTCTGGTTGCCCAATGTAGGCTACGGTGCGCTGGCCGACGTCACCGCCACCTATTTCCGCGACGGGCTGGATCACGCCACCGGGGGCGACCCCGACCGCCCGGTCGTTTTCTTCTGCCTCGCCGAGTGCTGGATGAGCTGGAACGCCGCGAAACGCGCAATCGAATGGAACCATTCGCAGGTCTATTGGTTCCCCGATGGTACGGACGGGTGGGCGTTTCAGGATTTTCCATTGGAAGAAGTTGAGCCGTTCCCCAACCCCTGACGGGCGAATACGCGCCGGAAATTTGCCGTTTGGCCGGGTCGTCCCATATGGTTTGAAAGCG
Organism: Roseovarius sp. MMSF_3298; assembly: GCF_030733705.1. NCBI lineage: Bacteria > Pseudomonadati > Pseudomonadota > Alphaproteobacteria > Rhodobacterales > Roseobacteraceae > Roseovarius > Roseovarius sp. MMSF_3298. Next base: position 46,900 of record NZ_JASHIN010000013.1, on the reverse strand, counting down.
ACTCGCGCATCGAAAACACTAAGACCTGGGAGTGGAAACATTGAATGACAAGTTGATTTACGGGGTTCTGATCGCGGCCGTGGCCGTGCTTTTGGCCGTTGCCGCCCTGCGCCCGAGACCCGAACCGCTGGGCGATCAGACAGCCCAAGCCAGCACCGAAACCTCCGAGGAGGAGACCGCGTCTGCCGAAGGTGACAGCGAAACCTCCGGGGAAGAAACCGCAGCCGCTGAAGGCGAAAGTTCCCAGGAAGAAGCCGCTTCTGCCGAAGGCGACAGCGCAGGTTCCGAAGAACAGGCCGCATCCTCAGAGAGCGACAGCGAAGGCTCTGAAGAGCAAGCCGCCTCCTCCGAGAGTGACAGCGAAGGCTCCGAAGAGCAGGCAGCCTCCTCCGAGAGCGGCAGCGAAGGCTCTGAAGAGCAATCCGCCTCTTCCGAGAGCGACAGCGAAGGTTCCGAAGAGCAGGCCGCATCTTCCGAGAGCGACAGCGAAGGCTCAGAGGAGCAAGCCGCATCCTCCGAGAGCGACAGCGAAGGCTCCGAAGAGCAGACAGCCTCCTCCGAGAGCGGCAGCGAAGGCTCTGAAGAGCAAGCCGCCTCTTCCGAGAGCGACAGCGAAGGTTCCGAAGAGCAAGCCGCCTCTTCCGAGAGCGACAGCGAAGGTTCCGAAGAGCAAGCCGCCTCTTCCGAGAGTGACAGCGAAGGTTCCGAAGAGCAGGCAGCCTCCTCCGAAAGCGGCAGCGAAGGTTCCGAAGAGCAGACCGCATCTTCCGAGAGCGGCAGCGATGGTTCCGAAGAGCAGGCCGCATCCTCCGAGAGCGGCAGCGAACGCTCTGAAGAGCAGGCAGCCTCTTCCGAGAGCGACAGCGAAGGCTCCGAAGAGCAAACCGCATCCTCCGAAAGCGACAGCGAAGGCTCCGAAGAGCAGACCGCATCTTCCGAGAGTGGCAGCGAAGGTTCCGAAGAGCAGGCCGCATCCTCCGAGAGCGGCAGCGAAGGTTCCGAAGGCACGCAATCCAGCGCAGACAAGATCGCCGCGCTTGAGGAACGTGTGGCCGCGCTCGAGGCTCAGCTCAGCGAAGGTGGCTCAGGCTCCAGCGACAGTGGCTCCTCGTCGAGTGAAGACACCGAAACCTTCGGCGTCGGCTCTACCGCGATGCTGAACGACGGCGACATCCGCATCTTCGTCAGTTCGATTGCCGACGATACCGTACGCTTCGCCGTAAATGGTTTCAACGTGCAATCCGCAGAATCCGGCTCCGAAGTCGAGCTTGAGAACGGCTGCACGCTGACCGTCGAAAGCGTCGAGAACAAGACCGCGCGCTTCGCCGCGGCCTGCGAGTAAAGACAAAAGACAGGCCCCGGGCGCATCATGTGCCCGGGGCCGCCCTTTCTTAATATCCGGTCAGTTTCTTGTGCGCGTGGGTCACGGTGCCATCGGTGTCCGTCATCGTCACATCCACCGCCTGCGCCCGGCTCGGCACCGATAGCGCCACCTGCGGGTTTTCCGACAGCGAAATCGACCCCGTCATCTCGACATATCCCGCACCGTCCAGGTCGATCTCCACCGTCTCGACATAGCGCATGGGCAAGAACAGCAGCGTGATCTGGTCCATCTGCATCCCCGAATGCGACGGGTGCGAAATGTCCACGTCCATCCGGTTCAGCCGATTGGCCAGCTTGTCCGCCGCACTTTGCCCCAGACCGGTCAACTGCCCGGCCAGTTCGATCTCCACCTGTCCCAGCGTTTCAAGCGCCAGCTTCGGATCGGTCCCCGGCGGGGCCGCACAGGCGCCCTGCCCCGACGTCTTGACGAAGGCCTCAGAGACGAAGAGCCGCCCATCGGTCGTCTCGGCCACGACATGCATCGGCGTCGGCCCATTGATCCGCATGGTCACGTCGAAAAAGAACGCCGGCAACGGCGCATCCAGGTCAAAGACGGCCGACACCGGCATCGGGTTCTCGTCGATCACCAGCGTCACGCTGGCAATCTCGGCCCCTTCCGGCGCCACCACCTGCGCCGCCAGCTGCGTGCGCGCATCGTTGCCCGTCCGGTAAGGCGCGTCGATGGCGATCACTTCGGTGCCGTCCAGGAGCGCCCGCTCGCCATACATCTCGGCGCTCAGATCCTCCCAGGTGCCCGCCAGCGCCGGCACCGCCATCACGCACAGCGCACTCAACGCGCGTATGGATGTTCCAATCATTCCTTGTCTCCTCCCGACAGGAATATGCCAAAGGCCCGCGGCCCGTCGCATGTCTCGACGTCATATACCACGTCCAGAGTTTGTGCGTCCATCACGGTCACCGTGTTCTCGAACCAGTTGGCGAAGACCACATGTGCGCCGTCCGCCGTGGCGTCGATCCCTTCGGGATATTCCCCGACGCTGACCTCCTCGACCGGCTCCAGCGTGTCCAGGTCGATCACGCTCAGACTGTTCGCATACTGGTTGGTCACAAAGGCCCGTCCGCTTGCAAAGGCGACGCCGTAGGGCCGTTCTCCCACCGGTACCGTGGCCAAAACCTTGCCCACGGACGCATCCACGACGCTCACGTCATTGCTGCCCACGTTACCCACCAACAGCCGCCCATCGGGTGCAAAGCCAAGCCCGTAGGGCCGCACGCCCACGCCGACACGGTGCAACAACTCCAAAGTCTCTGCATCCCAGACCGACACCCTGTCGGCATCCTTCTCGGCACTGGCCAGAAACCGCCCATCTTCCGACAGCGCGATCCCCGCCGGCTCCGCCCCGGTCTCGAGCTCCTGCAAGACCTCGAGGCTTTCGGCGTCCAAAACCCAAAGCCGCGCATTGTACCAGTCCGACACGAACAGCCGCCCGCGCGCCGCATCCAGCGCCACGCCGGTCGGCCCGCCATCCAGCACCGTTTCGGTCAAAAGCCTGCCGGTGAGCGTGAAACGCCGCACGGTCTTGGTATCCGGGGAGACGGAATAGACCGCATCACCACCAACGGCGACCCCGGCAGGCTTGCCCGCCACGTCCCAGCGATCAACCTCGACCCCTCGGGCCACGTCGATCACGCTCAACGCATCAGCAGGCTGACAGGTGACAAAGGCGGTCTGCCCGGCCACCGGCGTGGCCAGGCAAAGCGCCAGCGCATTAAGAGCCCGGCGCACCGAACCGCTCGGTCAGGGCATCCAGCCCCGCCTGGTAGACGCCGCTGACAGCTGCAATCGCCGCCTCGTCATTCAGTTCGGGCGGCGGATCGTTGTTCGGATAGCCGCGATAGAACGCGCCCCGCCATTCCACGATCGACCCGCCCCCGTCACGCGGCTTCACCGTCAGGTGCGACGAGTAATTCGTCACCGGCAGCGTCTCGACCGCCACCTCGGTGATCCGGTAGGAATAGCTCATCTTCTCGTCGCTGTACTTGTAGAGGATCTCGTCGATGGTCGGCCCACCGTCCTCGCCCAGCGTCAGAACCCGCGTGGCGTCGATCTCGTTGCCGCCCTCGCCTTCCGTCGAATGCACCGCCGGGTGCCAGGACATGTCCTGGAAATTCCCGATCGCCTCCCAGACCTCGGCCGGGTCCGCCGCCACCTCGGTGGTCAGCGTCACCTTCTGCCGCGTCGGCCCGTGCGCCAGCGCCATACCCGGCAGCATCAGCGCCGTCAGGCTGGCCATGAACACTCGTCTTCTCATGTATCTTCCTCCCTGAAGATTCGGTTTTTCAAGATTTGTCGCATCCCCCGCGCCCAGATCTCGTCGGTGCTGCCGCGCACGCTGACGCTGCCGCCCTTCACGATCTCGCCACTGGTGCCATCCTTCAACTGCACCGCGATGGACACAAGAACAGGCGACACCATGTTGACCTCGCCCACCAGGATGAACTCCGCGCCCAGCGTCTTGGCCATGCGAATATCGCATCCGTAACAGCTCGCCGGGTTGCTCACGCGCTCCAACTCCTCCGCCACCGGCGCAAGATCCAAAAGCGTATAACCTTCCGCCTCGAATCGCTCCGTCAGCATCCCTTCCAGCATCTCCACGCGGGCCAGGTCCGCATCGTCCGGCCCAGCGGCCACCAGCGACGAAGATTGTGTCGTCTGGTCCGAACTGTCCTCTAGATGAAGCCCGAAAAAGGCCACCTCCCCTTGCGCGTACGCAGCCGGGGCGAAAGCCAGGAACAGGAACAATATCAATCGCATACAGACGTTCTTAGAAGTTAAGAGTCGCCCTTCATTCTGCGTTGCGTACAGTGATTGCGAAACACGGCAATTGGTATTGGTCGGGCCGCGAGAGGCAATCTGGCGGTAAGGGAGGATAAAAGTGCTGAACCGTTTTGCGACGCTTTTCGCGGCCGCGCTGCTCTGCGCCGCCACGCTGATTTTCACCGCAGGATCTGCCGCCGCCATCGACGTGCGCGCCGCCGTCCTAAGAGTCGACTACCAGGTCCAGCGCCCCATTTCGCGCTTCGACGAGGCGCCCGAGGACCTGGGCTTCGCCGGCGCCGCGCTGGCCGATCAGGACAATAACAGCACCGGCAGCTTCATGGGCCATACCTACGAGACGGTACAGAAATCAGCCACGCCCGACGCCGCCGATGCCGCTCTCGATGAAATTCTCGCCGACGGCATCCGCCTGATCGTCATCCACGCCCGGGAAGAGGACGTTCTGCGCCTCGCCGACCGTGCTGCCGAGGATGGCGCGCTGGTCTTCAACGCCCGCGCCGGGGACATGGCCATGCGCAACGAGGAATGCCGCGCCAACCTCCTGCACACCGCCACCAGCTATGCCCAGCAGGCCGACGCCATCGCGCAATTCGCCATCTGGAAGAAATGGCCGCGCTGGGTGCTCATCGCCGGCTCCAACCCCGCCGACATGGCGCTGGCAGACGCCTATCGCCGCGCCGCCACCAAGTTCGGCGCCAATATCGTCGAGGAACGCACGTTCGAGGACACCGGCGGCGCCCGCCGCACCGACTCTGGGCACGTTCTCGTCCAGCGCCAACTGCCCAGCTTCATGCAGGGCCTGCCCGAGCATGACGTGGTCATCACCGCGGATGAGACCGACTATTTCGCCGCCTACCTCACCTATCACCTGTGGGATCCGCGCCCCGTGATGGGATCGTCCGGCCTGCGCCCCGTGCAAATGCATGGCGGGCACGAAGCCTACGGCGCAACCCAGCTTCAGACCCGGTTCGAGGAACTGGCGAACCGCTACATCAAGGACGCCGATTACAACGTCTGGATCGCCCTGCGCGCAGTGGGCGAGGCCGTGACCCGCGCAGAAACCGCCGAACCCGACGGGGTGAAAGACTACCTGCTTTCCGACCAATTCGAACTGGCCGGTTTCAAGGGGCAGGAAGTCACCTTCCGCGACTGGAACGGCCAGATGCGCCAGCAGGTCATGCTCTATGACGACCGCGTCACAATTAGCGTCAGCCCGCAGGAAGGCTTCCTGCATCAGAACGCCGTGCAGGACACGCTCGGCCTCGACCGCCCGGAATCGGCCTGCACGGCCTTCAGCAACTAAGGGGAACACATGAAACTCAAGGCACTCCTTCTGACCTCCGCCCTGGCGCTCGCCGCCGGGCCCGCGCTGGCCGGCAAGGCCTTCGTGACCAACGAACGCGGCAACACCATCACCGTGGTCGATACCGAAACATGGGAAGTGACCGACGAATTCTTCGCCGGCAATCGCCCCCGCGGCATCACCGCCAGCCCCGACGGCACCAAGATCTATGTCTGCGCCTCCGACGATAACCTCGTCCGGGTTTTCGATTCGGAAACCTACGAGGAACTGCCCTCGCTCCCCTCCGGCCCCGACCCCGAGCTTTTCATCATCGAGCCCTCGGGCAAGCGGCTCTATATCGCCAACGAGGATGACAACCTTGTGACCGTCACCGATACCGAAAGCCGCACCGTGCTGGCCGAGGTCCCCGTGGGGGTGGAGCCCGAAGGCATGGGCATGAGCCCCGACGCCAAGTGGGTGGTGAACACCTCCGAGACGACCAACATGGCGCATTTCATCTCGACCGAGGATTACGAGATCAAGCACAACGTGCTGGTCGACCAGCGCCCGCGCTACGCCCAGTATACCGCCGACGGCACCCGCCTCTTCGTCACGTCCGAGATCGGCGGCACCGTCAGCGTCATGGACATCGCCGAGGACGGCACGCCCACCCTGATCGAGAAGATCAGCTTCGAGGTTCCCAACGTCCAGCCCGAATGGCTGCAACCCGTGGGCGCCAAGGTCACTTCCGACGGCAAGCGCCTCTTCGTGGCGCTCGGCCCCTCCAACCGCGTCGCCGTGGTCGATGCCCAAAGCCTCGAGGTGCTCGACTACATCCTCGTGGGCCAGCGTGTCTGGCAGCTCGATTTCACGCCGGACGAGAAATACCTGCTGACGACCAACGGCAATTCCAACGACATCACCGTCATCGACGTGGCCAAGGAAGAGGCCGTGCGCTCCATCCAGGTTGGCGAACAACCCTGGGGCGTGGTGACCATCGAATAATGAAGGAGACAGAAAAGATGAAGAAACTGATGATGGCCGCGGCCACCGCCGCCACCTGCCTCACCGGCCCCGCCGCCGCCGCACCGCTCTGCGACGACCTCGGCTTTGCTGGTCTGCTGGCCGCCTGCAATCGCGGTGACGACATCCCGATCACCCTCGCCTCGGGCCAGCCCCTGCACGAGACTGGCAGCGTGAACCTGCAATCAGGCGCCTATTACACGCTTGAAATCACCGCCGACGGCTCCGCCGAGCTGGCCGTCACCGGCAGCGATTTCTTCCGCGCGATCTGGATGAACGAGATCGTCATCAACCAGATCGAGATCCGTCCCATGGCTGTCGATTCCCTCGAATTCGACAAGGCGGGCGTTGCCACGATCTCGTTCATCGCCATCAAGCCGGGCAGCCACACGCTGCGCATCCCCGGCTCCACCGGCGAAACGCAACAAGTCACCTTCAACATCCAGTAACGGAGCCCTGAAAATGAAACGTATTTTCGCAATCGCGGCGCTTATCGCCTCGCCCGCCCTCGCCGACGACCACGTAGACGCCGAAACGGTCGAAAAGATCGAGGCCTATCTCGCCTCCATCGAATGCCAGATGGACCCCGCCGATATCGAAGCCGAAGATGACGGCGGCTACGAGCTTGACGACGTGATCTGCAAGGGCGGCAACCAGTTCGACATCGAACTCGACGCCGACCTGAACGAGGTCGAACGCCGCGCCGAGTAAATTTACCGTTCTCCCATGGAGTAAAGGCCCGCCATGTTGCGCATCATAGCATCTCTCTCCTTCTTGCTAAGCAGCATGGCGGCCTACGCCCAAGAGCCCCCCACGATCCGTGCCGCAACCCTCAAGATCGGCACGGTCAACTGGGAGCTTCAGACCATCGTCGATGAAGGCCTCGACGAAAAACACGGCTTCATCCTCGACATTCAGCCCTATGCCGACAATGGCGCCACCCGCATCGCGGTCGAAGGCAACGAAGCCGACATGGCCGTCGCCGACTGGATCTGGGTTGCCCGCCAGCGCGCCGCGGGCAAACCTTACGTGTTTATCCCCTATTCCCGCGCAGTGGGCGGCGTGGTCGTTCCCGCAGATTCCACCGCGGAAACCCTTGCAGACCTTGCCGGGAAGAAACTCGGCATCGCCGGCGGCCCGCTCGACAAGTCCTGGCTCATCCTGCGCGCGTATGCGCAGCAGGCCCATGACCTCGACCTGGAGGCGGAAACCGAACAGGTCTTCGGCGCCCCGCCCCTCGTTTTCCGCACCGCCCTTGACGGCAGCCTCGCCGGGGCCATCAATTACTGGCACTACCTCGCCAAGATGAAGGCCGCCGGCATGCACGAACTCATTTCCGTCGACACCGCCGCCCGCGAGCTGGGCCTCGACCCCGAAACGCCGCTGCTGGGCTATTATTTCAAGGAAGGTTTCCTGTCGGAGAACCCCGGCCTCGCCCAGTCCTTCTTCGAGGCCAGCCGCGAGGCCAAAACCCTGCTCATGTCCTCCGACGAGATCTGGCAAGACCTGCGCCCGATGATGAATGCCGACAGCGACGCCGAATTCGAGCAACTGCGCACCGACTGGATCGCCGGCATTCCGGCGCGCAAGCCGATCGACACCGACGCCGCCCAGGCCCTTCTCAGCCTGATGCACGACCTCGGCGGCGCCGAGCTGGTGGGCGAGGCCGACACACTCCCCGACGGCCTATTTGCCGACGTCCAGTAAATGCAGACCAAGCTGACGCCGCTCCTCTCCATCGCGGGGCTTCTGGCCCTTTGGGTCGTGGCGTCAACGCTCAAGGCCGACCCGCAGGTCCTGCCCACCCCCTGGGCCCTCGCGCCCCTCTTTGCACAGGAAATCGCCAGCGGCGAACTCTGGACCCACCTCTCCGCCACCCTCCTGCGCGTGCTTTGGGCCTTCTGCCTCGCCATGACGCTGGGCGGGATCATCGGCCTCGCGATGGGTCGCTCCCCCGCGCTCAACCGCTGGCTCGACCCGTGGCTGGTGATCTTCCTCAACCTGCCCGCGCTGGTACTGATCGTGCTCTGCTACCTCTGGATCGGCCTGACCGAGGCCGCCGCCATCGCCGCCGTCACGCTCAACAAGGTGCCCAACGTCGCCATCGTCATCCGCGAAGGCGCCCGTGCGCTGGACCCGCAGCTTGACGCGCTGGCCCGCGTCTACCGCATGTCGGGCTGGACGCACCTGCGCCACGTGATCCTGCCGCAACTCGGCCCCTTCATCGCCGCTGCCGCCCGTGGCGGCGTGGCCGTCATCTGGAAAATCGTGCTCGTGGTCGAATTCCTCGGCCGCTCCTCCGGCGTAGGCTTCCAGATCCACCTTTATTTCCAGCTATTCGACGTATCCATGGTGCTGGTCTACGCATTCTCCTTCATCGCGGTCATGCTGCTCGTGGAATGGGCGCTGCTGCAACCGTGGGAACGCCACGCAACCCGGTGGCGCCGCGCATGATCACCGTCTCGATCTCTGAGAAACGCTTCGGCGACGACCTCGTGCTCGGCCCCATCGCCTTCGGGATCGCGCAGGGCGAAACCGTCGCCCTTGTCGGCCCCTCCGGCATCGGCAAGTCCACCCTTTTGCGGTTGGTCTCGGGTATCGACACCGATTTCACCGGCCATATCGACCGGCCTCAGGCGATGGCCATGGTCTTCCAGGAACCCACCCTGCTGCCGTGGCGCTCCGCCCTCGACAACCTCACGCTCCTTCATCCCGGCCTGCCGCCCGAGCGCGCCCTCGCCGCGCTTGACGAGGTCGGCCTCACCGGCAAGGAAACTCTCTTTCCCGGTCAACTCTCCCTCGGCCAACAGCGCCGCCTCGCCCTCGCCCGCGCCTTTGCGGGCCAGCCCGACCTGCTGATCATGGACGAGCCGTTCGTGTCGCTCGACGCCGCCGCCGCCGACCGGATGCTGACCCTGACCGAAGAGCTCATCGCCCGCCACCAGCCCGCGACCCTTTTCGTGACCCACGACATGGCCGAGGCGACACGGCTTGCACACCGGACCCTGACACTGGAAGGTGGGCCAGACGGCGCACAGCTCGCCGGAACGACAAAGGACCAGACCACGTGACCACAGGCCTGACCGTCAACAACCTCAGCTTCAACTACGGCGCCAAGCAGGCGCTGGTCGACGTGGCGTTCGACGTCGCCCCCGGCACCTTCTGCGCGCTTCTCGGCCCCAACGGCGCCGGCAAATCCACGCTCATTGCCCTGCTGACCCGCCTGCTGGTGCCCCCCCAGGGCGATATCACCGTCGCGGGCCACGACATGCGCCGCGAGCCCCGCAAGGCGCTCGGAAAGCTCGGCGTCGTCTTCCAGCAATCGACGCTCGATCTCAACCTGTCAGTCCGCCAGAACCTTGCCTATTTCGCCGCCCTGCAAGGCCTGCCGAAATCCGAGATCCCCGGCCGCATCGACGCCGCCCTCGACCAGCTCGACATGCGCCAGCGCGCCGACGAAAAGGCCCGCGACCTCAACGGCGGCCACCGCCGCCGCACCGAGCTTGCGCGGTCCCTCATTCACGACCCACACGTGCTCTTGCTGGACGAGCCCACCGTCGGCCTCGACGCCGCCTCGCGACAAGGCATAACGGACCACGTTCACGAACTCACGAAAACAGGCCTCTGCGTCCTCTGGACCACCCACCTCACGGACGAGGTGCGCGATGGCGACGACCTCGTCGTTCTGCACAAGGGCCAAATCATCCACCGCGGCACCGCCGGGGCCGCCCGCGGCGATCAAAGCCTGTCGGACTGGTTCCTGTCGCGCACGGGGGAGGTCGCATGACCGGCACCTTCCGCGTCGCCAAGGCGATCATCGCCCGCGAATTCCTGCGCTTCGTACACCAGCGCGAGCGCTTCATCGCCGCGCTTGTGCGCCCTCTCGTCTGGCTGCTGATCTTCGCCGCAGGCTTCCGCGCGGCCCTCGGCCTGTCGATCATCCCGCCCTACCAGACCTACGTCACCTACGAGACCTATATCGTGCCCGGACTTTGCGCGATGGTGCTGCTCTTCAACGGGATGCAATCCTCGCTCAGCCTCGTCTACGACCGCGAAATGGGCTCGATGCGCCTTCTGCTGACCAGCCCCTTCCCGCGATGGTGGCTGCTGATCTGCCGCCTGTTCGGCGCGACGATCATCTCGGTGCTGCAGGTCTACACCTTCCTCGCCATCGCGGCGGCCTTCGGCATCACAATGCCCACATGGGGCTACCTCGCCGTGCTGCCCAGCCTGATCCTCGGCGGCCTCATGCTCGGCGGCCTCGGGCTGGTCCTGTCGAGCTTCATCAAGCAACTGGAGAACTTCGCGGGCGTGATGAACTTCGTCATCTTCCCGATGTTCTTCATGTCCTCGGCCCTCTACCCCTTGTGGAAAATGGCAGAAAGCTCACCGCTCCTGCGCGACATCTGCGCGCTCAACCCCTTCACCTACGCGGTCGAGCTCATCCGCTTCTCGCTTTATCTCCAGATCAACTGGACCGCGCTCGCCTGGGTCACAGGCAGCACTCTAGTCTTCTGCGCGCTGGCCATCTGGGGCTACGACCCCGCCCGCGGCCTGATGAAGCGCAAGACCTGAGGGGACCTCAGATGTCGAACTCGGTATCGTTCACTGTCCGGCACCGCCAGCTTCGTACACGTTCGTTGGGATGGGTCGACACCCAGCGCGCCAGTTCCGGCTGCGCCCCGGCAAGGCACTGCATCGGCGTTACATCGGAGAACACAAGGCTGCGCTCTCGGCATTGGGTTGGATCTGTCGCCAGGCAGGCGACGAACAGGAGCTCTATCATAATCGTTCCTTACGCGTTGCGTTGGTCCTCGCTCCCGTGCCTCCAGTCATCCAACAGCAATTCCCCTAAGAAAAGCGTAACCGGACCCTGCGCACCGCGTCACGCCAGAATTTGTGCAAAAGAATGCGGCACTTCATCGCAAATGCCCGCGAAAAAGGCGGTTCTGCCATGTCGCTGAAGACCCTTCTCGGCCTCGGCGCCCTGGCCTTGGGGGTCGGCACATGGGTCACCGCGCTGATCCTGTGGCTGGGGCTGCTGGCCGTGTCCGACCGTCTGGATGCCACGCTCAAGGCCGAACAGCGCATGTCGGGCTATGCGGGCCTCTCGACCCAGGCCGCCACCTTTCTCGTCGTCGCGACCGAGGCGGTGCAGCGCGAATTGCCCGCCGACACCCGGTCCGAGCGGCTAGAGCCCGTGGTCGAAAACCTCCGCGCGTCTTTCGGGCGACTGCAACAAAACGTGGCCCAGGCCGTGCAGGAGGCCGAGGACCTCGGCATCGACGCCCAGTCCCGCTTCGGCACCCAATCCCTCGGCCTCGCCAGGATGGAAGCCCTCCTGAACAGCACCATGCGCGGCCTTGGCGACGACGACGTCGACAGACCCCGCCTGCAGGCCCATATCGACAGCTTCGCCACTGGCTTCGACCCCCTGCTCAGCCAGGCGGTTCAGACCGAACAGCTTTTCCGCGCCGACATCCGCGCCGATATCGTAAGCCTGCGCCAAAAGCTGACGCTGGCCGCCATCGCCATCGCGGTGGCCGCGGTCGTGATGGTTCTGGCCTTCTATTTCGGCCTCATCCGCCCGCAATTCGCCCGGCTGGACCGCCTGCGCGACGCCGCACAGAAGATCGGGCAGGAGGATTTCGCCATCGACCTGCCCGAAACCCGCCGGGACGAAATCGGCGGGCTTTACGCCGAGACCAACCGCATGGCCCACGCGCTCGCCGCCCGCAAATCCGCGGTCGAGCAGGACCGTGCACAACTGAACAGCATCATCGCCGCCCGCACCGAGGAATTGCGCGCCGCCAACGAAACCCTCGCCGAAATCGACGAGAATCGCCGCCGCTTCTTTGCCGATGTCAGCCACGAATTGCGCACGCCGCTCACCGTCATCCTGATGGAGGCCCAGATCGGTCGGGCGGCAGGCGGGTCTGAGGCCGACGCCTTCGCCACGATCGAGACCCGCGCCGCGCGTCTCAATCGCCGGATCGACGACCTTCTGCGCGTCGCGCGCTCCGACAGCGGGCAGCTGGCGCTCGAACACGCCGCTGTCGGCCTGCCCGACCTGATGACCGAAGTGCACGAAGAAGTCCGCGCCGAGGCCGACAACGCAGGCATGACCCTCACGCTCTCGGACGTTCCCCACGCCACGCTCACCTGCGATCGCAACTGGATTCGTCAGGTGTTGGTGGGGCTTGTCCGCAACGCCATCCGCCACGCCCGCGACGGCGGGCATGTCCGCCTAGACGCACGATCGGACGACCAGACCGCCGAAATCGCCGTCATTGACAACGGCCCCGGCATCGCAGCCAAAGACCAGACGGGCATCTTCGAACGCTTCTCCCAAGCCGGCAGCGCCTCGGCCCAGGGCTTCGGCATCGGCCTGGCCCTGGCCCGCTGGGTGGTCGAGACCCATGACGGCACCATCACCCTCGAAAGCCCCGTCCCCCCCGCCGACGCCCTCGGCGACGCACCCGGGACAAAGATCGCGGTTCGCCTTCCCCTTTCATCCGGCTAAAACGGCGCTATCCTCACCGTCGCAGCCGCGAAAGAGACCGCATCACCATGACCCGCCTCCTGATCGTCGACGACGACCCGGAAATCACCTCCGCCCTGGCGCGGGGGCTGGGTCTGCACGGCTATCAGGCCGAAACGGTCAACCGCTACGACCACGCGCTAGACAAACTGCGCGCCGAGACCTTCTCGGGCGCCATCATCGACGTCATGCTGGGCGCCGACAGCGGCCTCGACCTCGTGCGCCGCGCCCGCGAAGACGGCGCCACCCTGCCCATCCTGATGCTCTCGGCACTCTCTGACGTCGAACACCGCACCGCGGGTCTCGAGGCCGGGGCCGACGATTACGTGGTCAAACCCTTCAGCTTCGAAGAGCTGGTCGCCCGCCTGCGCGTGCAGGAACGCCGCGCCACGTCGCAGCGCCCGCAGCCCGCCACGCTGAACGCCGACCGCGTCCTGCAGACCGAGACCGCCAAGGTCTCTCTGACCGAGCGCGAAGACGACCTTCTGCGCCTTCTGATCGCCCACGACGGCACCCCCCTGCCACGCGGCGACATCTTCGATGCGCTTTGGCAGGCCGAGGGCTCGGGTAACGAAAACGTGGTGGACGTCTATATCGGCTATTTGCGGAAGAAACTCCGCGACGCCGATTTTGCTTTCGAGATCAAGACAGTACGCAACCAGGGCTTCGTCATAGACGGCCTTGCACCACGTACCGACGCCGGGAACCGGGACTAAAGTCTAAGCGTTTCACAGAAATTAAGAGTCGCAATAACGCGGCCGACTTGTCATCTTTAAACTGTCATTCAAAGGAGGATACCATCATGGCATGGGCAAAACCGATCATCCGCGAAATCGAATGCGGCATGGAAATCAACATGTACGGACCTGACTTCGACGAAGAGCGCGAAGTCCTGATCTAAGACTGCTTGCGCGCGGGAGGATACTTGATGTCATTCCGCGCGCAAATACTCGGCGCTGCTGCCGGGGGCGGCCTGCCCCAGTGGAACTGTGGTTGTGACAACTGCAACCTTGCACGTTCAGGCGACATACCCTCACAATCGCAATCGTCCCTCGCCGTCACCGGAAACGGTGTTGATTGGGCAATTCTGAACGCCTCTCCCGACATTCGGGAGCAGATGTCGCACACGCCCGCGCTCTATCCGACGGACCTGCGCAAACTGCCGCTCACGTCCGTGCTGGTAACCAATGGCGATATCGACCACGTGGCCGGCCTGCTTACGTTGCGCGAGATGCAGCCCTTCACGCTGTTCGCAACCAAGGGCATTCACGAGGTGCTGGCTGCCAATCCCATATTCGACGCGCTCAATGCCGGCGTCGTGACCCGCACCAACATCGCCCTCGACGCGCCGTTCGAACTGGCCCCCGACCTCACCGCGACGCTTTTCGCTGTGCCCGGCAAGGTCCCGCTCTACATGGAGGGCGAGACGGTCGAGACCGACCTGATGGGCGAACAGACCGTCGGCGTCGTTCTGGAAAACGGCGACACGACGGCCTTCTACATCCCCGGCTGCGCCCGCCTCACCGACGACCTGCGCGAGCGCCTTCAAGGGGCCGACATGGTCTTTTTCGACGGCACGCTCTGGCGCGACGATGAAATGGTCCGCGCCGGGCTGGGAAAGAAGACGGGCCAGCGCATGGGCCACATGTCCATGTCCGGTCCCGACGGCTCCATCGCCGCCTTCGCGGGGGTGGATATCGGCAAGAAGGTCTTCGTGCACATGAACAACACCAACCCGGTGCTGCGCCCCAATTCGGCGGAAAAGGCCGAGGCACAGGCAGCGGGCTGGATCATCGGACAGGACGGAATGGAGATCACCCCATGACGCAAAGCCGCGAAGAGTTCGAAGCCCGCCTGCGCAAGATCGGCGCCGAGCGGTATCACGACCTGCACCCGTTCCACGACCGCCTGCATGGCGGCGACTGCACGCCCGACCAGGTCCGCGCCTGGGTTCTGAACCGCTACTACTACCAGCACACGATCCCGATGAAGGACGCCGCCTTCATGAGCCGCGTCGAAGACCCCGACCTGCGCCGCGCCTGGCGCAGCCGGATCGAGGATCACGACGGCACCGCAGAGAACGAAGGCGGCATCAAGCGCTGGCTCCGGCTGGCCGAGGCCGTGGGCCTCGACCCGGCCTATGTCGCCTCCCGCGAGGGCGTCCTGCCGGCCACCAGATTCGCCTGCGACGCCTATGTCCGCTTCGTCCGCGACAAGACCCTGCTGGAGGCCGTCGCCTCGTCCCTAACCGAGCTTTTCGCGCCCAAGATCCACGCCAACCGGATCGAGGGCCTCTTGAAGAACTACGACTTCGCCGACGACAGTTCGCTCAGCTACTTCAAGACCCGGTTGAAAGAAGCACCCAAGGACGTCGCCTTCGGCCTCGCCTGGGTGCTCGACCACGCCGACACGCAGGAAAAGCAGGACGCCGCCGCGAACGCGCTGATCTTCAAGACAGACGTGCTCTGGTCCCAGCTCGACGCCCTCTGGAGCGCCTATGTCGAACCCGCCCGCATCCCGCCCGGCGGCTGGCAACCGGGCGAAGGGCTGCTGCTCGAAAGGTCCTCCTGATGATCGCCACCGACATTCCCTCCCTGCCCCGCGGCGTGCGCCTGCATTTCGACAAGGTGCGCGACACGTGGGTTCTTCTCGCGCCCGAACGCGCCATCACCCTCGACCAGATCGGCCACGCCATCCTGACCGAGGTCGATGGGCAGCGCAGCTTCGGCGAGATCACGCAGGCCCTGTCGGACAAGTACAACGCCCCGGTCGAGCAGATCACCGAGGACAGCAACGGCTTCCTTACGGCCCTGCGCGACCGCAGATTTCTGGACGTAGCGCAATGAAAATACCCGCCCCAATCGCCATGCTCGCCGAGCTGACACACCGCTGTCCGCTCTCCTGCCCCTATTGTTCCAACCCCGTGGAACTGGCCCGGCAGGACAGCGAACTGGACACCGAAACCTGGGTCCGCGTCTTCGACGAGGCGGCAAGGCTCGGCGTGCTGCAACTCCACCTCTCGGGCGGCGAGCCCGCCTCCCGCCGCGATCTCGTTCCGCTCGTACAGGCCGCCCGCGATGCGGGGCTCTATACCAACCTCATCACCTCCGGCATCGGCCTGACCGAGCGCCGGCTGAAAGAACTGGACGAGGCCGGCCTCGACCACATCCAGCTGTCCCTGCAAGGCACCACGCCCGAAATGGCCGACGAAATCGGCGGCTATAACGGCGGCTACAAGCGCAAGATGCAGGTGGCCGAGTGGATCGGCCAGATCGGCTTTCCCCTGACGCTCAACGCCGTCCTGCACCGGCGCAACCTGCACCAGCTGCCCCGCGCCATCGAGATGGCACAGGAAATGGGCGCCCGCCGGATCGAGGTTGCGACCGTGCAATTCCACGGCTGGGCCCTCAAGAACCTCGACACCCTCATGCCGACCAAGGAACAGGCCCGCGAGGCCACCCGCATCGTCGCCGAATCCCGCGCCGCCCTCAAAGGCAAACTGGTGATCGACTACGTGCCCGCGGATTATCACGACGATTACCCCAAGCGCTGCATGGGCGGCTGGGGCAGCACGGGCCTCAACGTCGCCCCAGACGGGCAGGTTCTGCCCTGCCACGCCGCGCAATCCATCCCGCATCTCGAATTCGAAAACGTGCGCGACAAGCCGCTGGACGAGATCTGGTACCAGAGCAGCGCCTTCAACGCCTATCGCGGCACCGACTGGATGCAGGAGCCTTGCAAGTCCTGCGACCGCAAGCTGGTGGATTTCGGCGGCTGCCGGTGCCAGGCCATGGCCATCGTCGGCGACCCCGCCGCAACAGATCCGGTCTGCATCAAGTCGCCGCATCACGGGGCGCTGCAAGCACAGGCGGACACCCACGCGTCCAACACCGACGCGCCCTTGGTCTACCGCACCATGCCCGGCAAGAAAGAGGTCGAACCGAGCAGCTGAGGTCGGTTCAGAAGCAGACGATCTCTGCCTCGGCCTGCGCCCGGCGCAGCTCCGCCACCAGGTTCGCCGCGGCGGCCGAGCTGTTGAACACCGCCATGCGCTCGCCGCCCACCCGGCGCATCGACAGCACGGTCTCGGCTTCCAGGTATTCCTCGTAGGACAGGATCTGCGCCACCTCGTCCACCGAGCACGAACATTTCTGCAGCATCTCGCGCGTCGTACCGTTCGTGGACATGCAGGCAAAGACGTAATCCGCCCGCGCCGCGGTGGGGAAATCGTTCAAGCGTTCGGCGGCGGTCTGGCCCAGCGCCAGGCCCGGCACTGCAATCAGCATCGACGCCAGAACAGCACCAGCCATCCGCCCTACGCCGCCCCGGCCCCCGAGCCGGGGCCTCCCGGCCTTCGCGCGCAGAGGTCCCGGGTCAAGCCCGGGACGGGGGGGACTGAACTCAAACGGCTGTCTCATTGCGTCGCCTCCTCCAGCGTTTCGAATGTCACTTCCGAACGGTACCCCTCACCGCCCTCCGGCCCCGGCGCCTCGGCCAAGAGGCTCAGATACCAGCCCGGCACGTCCTCGGACATCGTGACCGTCAGCTCCAAATCACCAAAGCCGCGCATCTGGGCGCGGTTCGGGTCCTCGGCAAAGGGCTGCATCGTCACCGTCTGCGTCTCGACCGTCTCACCGTCATACTCGGCCTCGCCCATCGTCACCTCGTTCGGCTGCACCAGCGCCTCCTTCACCCGGTTGCGGATGTAGAACTTGCTGCCGCCGGCACTCTCGGCCATGTCGCGCACCGTGCTCTCGTAGAAGAACATGATCATCGGGTTGCCCACGCTCGCGGGGAATTGCCCCAGCTTGCGGTACTTCTCGCCCTGCCGCAGTTCCAGCACCGCCATCGGGCTCTCGCCCTCGCCCACGGTCAGCGCCACCTTGCCGCTGTCACGCTCCGCCGCATCGGGCGCCAGCGCGTTACTGACCTCCCTCTGGTAAACCAGGGACGTGTCACGCGACACCTTGTCCAGCGTGCCGTTCTTGAACAACAGGTCATATGTTTCCTGCCCGTTCAGCGGGGCGGCCACAGCCGTGGCACAGCTCAGGGCAACCCCGATCAGGGCGCTTGTCAGACGCGTCATCATGCTCAATCTCCTCCCTATTCGGACCAGACACTAAAGGCTCCGGCAGCGCTGTCACCGGCCACTTTCGTATCACCCTGTCCCTCGGCATCCCCTTGCTGACCGATCTTCCACGCCATCAGCGGCCGCAACCGGTTCAGCTTCACCGGCTTGTAGATCACCGAGATGTCATAGGTCAGCCCCGCCGCCCGCACCCTGGGGCTGCGGTCGGCGGTGATCAGGATCGCCGGCACATGCACGCCGGTCAGCTTGCGCACCTTCGCTATGGCATCCACGCCGGTCTCGTCATCGTCCAGCGTGTAATCCGCCAGGATGATGTCGGGCGCCATGCCCATATCCTCGACACAGGTCACCGCCTCGTCGATCGATCGGCAGGCCAGCACGTCGGCCCCCCATTGCTCCAACCGCTTGGTGGTGCCGAACAGAACATCCTCATCGTTCTCGATCAGCAGCACGATCTGGTTTTCCAGCAGGTCATCGGCGTTGGATGCAAGGCTCAGCGGCTCATTGACCGCCGGCGCATCCACGACCGTCTCCAACTCGATCCGAAAGACCGACCCAACGCC
The DNA here is from genome assembly GCF_030733705.1 of Roseovarius sp. MMSF_3298. Classification (NCBI taxonomy): domain Bacteria; kingdom Pseudomonadati; phylum Pseudomonadota; class Alphaproteobacteria; order Rhodobacterales; family Roseobacteraceae; genus Roseovarius; species Roseovarius sp. MMSF_3298. The sequence goes on along the minus strand of NZ_JASHIN010000013.1, from coordinate 28,219 downwards.
GGGCTTGGATTTCACCGACAGCTTGTGCCCCAGCAGGCGACAGGCCCGCTCCACCACCGACAGGCCCAGGCCGACGCCCGCGGCCAGCTTCTCGCCATCGGCGCGCGCGAACTCCTCGAACACCCGCTGCTGGTCGCGCTTGGGGATCCCGATGCCGGTGTCCCACACCTCCAGCACAACGCGCCCCTTGCGCCGGCGGCACCCGACCAGCACGCGCCCCCCGGGCTGGGTATACTGGATCGCGTTCACCACCAGGTTCTGGATCGACCGCAACAGGTACACCGGGTCCGACCGCACCAGCACCGAACAGGGCACCATCTTCAGCCGGACGTTCTTCTGCTCGGCCACCAGGCTCTGGTCGGCATGGATACTGTTCATCATCGCCGTCAGGTTCACCACCAGCGGCGACACGGTGTCAGGCGCCGCACTTTCCAGCCGCGAGATGTCCAAGAGCAAGTGCAGCAGTTGCTCGGTCGAGCGAAACGACCCTTCCAGCCGCTCGACCAGCCCGTGCATGTCGGTGTGCCGCGACGTCTCCAGCAGGGTCGAGATCAACAGCTTCGCGGCATTGATCGGCTGCAACAGGTCATGAGACGCGGCGGCCAGAAAGCGCGTCTTCGACGACACAGCCTTCTCCGCCTTGTCCTTGGCATCGCGCAATGCTTCCTCGACCCGCGCCTTCTTCTCGTATTCCTCGGTCAGCTTCTCGTTGGCACGGGTCAGCTCGGCCGTGCGTTCCATCACCCGGCGCTCCAGCGTTTCGGTCGCCTGCGCCTCCAGCGTGACGTCCTCGACCTCCACCAGGTACCCGCTGTCGGGCATCTCGTGCATGTGCAGTTCCAGCACCCGCATCGGGCCCAGCCGCACGCGCTGTCGAAACGCACCCTGCTTGACCAGCTTGCGATACATCCCCTCGATGCTCGTATCACCGCCTTCCACGGTCAGGCCAGTTTCGAAGAGATAATCCACCAGCGCCGTCACCGGCTCACCTTCCGCGACATGGGACGCCGGCACGTTCAAAAGCTCCCGGAACTGCGCGTTATGCATCAGCACGCGCCCCCGGGACGTAAACGTGCACACGCCCGAGGTCAGCGTCTGGAACACCGCCTTCAGGTAATCCTCCTGCCGGTCGATCAGGCTTTCCTTCTCAGACCGGTTGCGCCGCACGAAATCGGTGATCTCGGTCAACAGCAGCACGACGTTGTCGCCCGACGTGTGCTGCGCGCTCAGCTGGAACCAGCGGTCGTCGGCCATCTCGATCATGACCGAGGTGATCACGCCTTCGTCGCGCCGCTTCTCGAGCGTGGTGGGCAGCGTGGCCAGGTTGCGGTCGGCCGAGCGGAAGAACTTGCTCGACACCAGCCGCGCAAAGAACCGGCCGATCGAAAGCCCCGTGTCGATCTTGTTCGAGATGTCCGGGAAAAGCTGCAAAAACAGGTGATTGCAAAGCTCCAGCTTGCCGTCGATAAACAGGGCAAAGCCACCCTCCATCGACGACAGCGCCGCCACCAGGCTCTTGCGCATCCGCTCCTGCTCGCCGCGCACCGTCTCCAGTTCCGACACCGCGCGCGCCAGGTCGCGGCCCTGCGCCTGCATCTTCTCCTGCAACTCGATGGCGGACTGGAACGCACGAAACGCCGAGGGGCGCACATCATCCTGCCGGTTCGCCCGCCGCATCAGCGCGTCGATAATCCGCGCCTGGCGCTCGACCTGTACATCCAGCGGCTCGTCGGGGTTCACCAGCATCAGTTCAGCACCCGCGCTTCGGGTTTGAAGAACGCCACGCCCACGAAGGTCTGGTTCATGTGCAGGCCGGATTTCTGCTCTCCATAGGTGTTGAACCCGATCACCCGGTGGGCGCGCAGGATATTCGACACCTCATGCGTCAGCTGCTTGTGTTCGAATTCCAGCCGCCGCAGGAAACAGTCGAAGCCAAGGATGAAATCCGGCTCGCGCCCGGCCGCATCCCGCGTCGACAGACCCGCATGCAGCGCATCCAGGCTGCCTTGCGCCTTGCCCAGCGTCAGGATCAACCCGTCGTCGATGGCCGCCAGCAACGACAGAGCACCGCCCGGCTTGGCATCGCTGATCGCACGGGCGTAATGCGTCAGGTTGTGGCGCAGCATCATCGGGTTTTCTGCAAACACCTCCGGGCTCAGCGCCTCGGGCGGGCAGCCCACCAGCCGCGCGTATTCCTCCGCCGCCGGCGCCCCGTTGATCTCGTAGACCAGCCGGTCCTCGGGATCGGCCGAGGTGATGACGATCTGCGCGCCCTCGGGCTGGAAATGATCGAAGGCCACGCCCTGGAACTGCAGGTCGGTCTCGATCAGCAACAGCATCGCGGCATTGGAATGCGTCTCACCGTCATGCAGAACGAAGGTCCGCTCGAACTTCAGCCCGTCTCCCGCCGAGCCGCCGAAAATCGGCACGTCGCCCAGAACCGCGTCAAGCGTCGAGACCAGCAGATCCTCCTGCTTGGACAACCCGTCCGCCACGATCAGCGCGAACCGGTTCCAGCCGGCGGTGTGCCGGAACCGCTCCGCCTGTTTTTGCGCCTCGGCGGCAAAGGCCGTGGCGTGGTCCGGGTGCAGGTCCCGGAACAGCATCGAGGCACAGCGGAAGTTCCTGCGCGGGAAGCCCATCAACAACAGCGCCTGATCGTCATACCCGTCGGTGGTGATCTGCCCGGCAGAACTGCACCCGAAGACCGGCACGCCCTGGAACGCCTCGGACAGAATCGCGCTGGTTTCCTGCACATCAAGACTGTCGGGCAGGACCGCAAAGACGAAACAAAGCCCCTTGCCCACCAGCCCCTCGGCCGCCTCGGCCACGGCGCTCGCGGGATCCGGGGCCCGGGATTCCCCGATCATGACAAATTCAGGGGGGGCGGACTTCACGTGCCCGCGCCTAGTGCTGCAAAAAGGCGCGCGCCTCGGGTTCGGCATGACGCGCCATCACCGACTCCACGAACACCACCGCCTGGGTCCGGTTGCGCACGTCCAGCCGGCGCAACAGCGCGGTGATATGCGCCTTGACCGTGGCTTCCGCCAGCGACAGCTCGTAAGCGATCTGCTTGTTGGGCTTGCCCGCGCAAATCAGCTTCAGGATATTAACCTGCTGCGGCGTCAGGATGCTCAGCTCGGGCGTCGTCTTGAACAGATCGTCCTCGCCGCCTGCCTCCTCGACATTGACGTACTCGGCGGGAATGTAACGCCGCCCGGCGGTGATCTCGGACACCGCGAATTGCAGCGTTTTGGCCGAGGCGTCCTTTGGCAGGAATCCCATCGCGCCCGATCGCAAAAGCGTGTGCACCAGTTCGCTCGACGCCAGCGACGAGATCACAAGCACGCGCGCCTCGGGCAACCGCTCGCGCAATTTCTCGAAACCCGACACCCCGGTCACGTCCGGCAACTTCAGGTCGAACATCACCAGATCGGGGTGAAACTCCTGGTCCAACAGGTCGAAGCACGCCTGAAGACTGCCCGCCTTGCGGATTTTGCACTCGGGGAATCCCAGCGTCAGCGCTGTTTCCAGCGCGTCGCTGTACAGCGGATGGTCGTCCACGATCATCACCGACGACACAGGCTGCGCGTCCGCGCATTCATCTCTTGCTGCCAACATGCCGATCCTCCCAAATGGAAACCTAGCACCAAATCGAGAATGATCAACCATTTGGCGCAGGCCTGTCCGAACCGGCAATGCTTGGCCAATCGCACAGCGGGCAAGTTCCCCGCGAAATCGGAAACAGCCGGGGGCGCCCGTGTGCAACTAGCGGGCGAACCGCGTCACGTCGCCCGGCGGGGCCGCGCCGGAATAGACCGCCCGATCCAGTTCCGCCAACCGCTTGCGGTACGTCTCGGCTCCCGGATCCGCTCCTGAAAGTGCCACCAGAGCCTTCCGCACCTCACCGACCCGCCCGGCCCGCGCCGCACGGCGCAGCGCGCGTCGCTGAGGGTGCCACCCCGGCACCCAGTCCGATAGCCGCGGCACGCCCGACCACGCCCGACCGCGCAGCCCCAGCGCCAGCGCCGCCGCGAAAACCGCCAGTGCAGCAGCCAGCGCCGGACCGCCCGGCAACACCGCCTCGGCGGGTTCGGGCACGGCCTGCGCGGTCGTCGGGGCACCGGCCCCGCTTGCCCTCACGCGTGCGCCATAGGCCACCCGCTGCGCGTTGATCTCCACCGTCCGCTTTTCGCGCATGGTTGTGTCGTAATAGTCAAAGCTCAAGGGCTCCACGACCGCCGACACGTCATTGCCCGGCCGGATCGTCCAGCGCCAGAAGGCGATGGTCTTGGGTCCCTCCGGCGTCAGTTGGATAAGCCGCTTTTCCGGGTGGGCAAAAATCATGCCCGAAGGCGAGTTCAGCTCCGGCATCGGCGGGATCATCTCGGGCGTGGCGCCCAGCGCCTCGACGCGGATCACCCGCAACACGCCCTCTCCCGGCGTCAGCTGGTCGGGCGCGTTCGACCACTGGTCCGACACTTCCAGTTGCCGCACCGGGAACCACCAGTCTCCATCCGCCGGCGCCGGGTCCACCTTGATCGTGATCGGCTCGGACGCGACGTCGTGCTCGAACCAGTCGTCGCCCTCGTCGGTCAGCGTCAGCCGGTGCCGAAACGCCCCGATGGTCAGTTCGCCGGGCCTTTCCGGGTAAACCGCCATGCGCCGGATAAAGACCTTGACCTTACGCCCGTCCACGCGCTCATCGCGCCAGGTGTCGGGTCCCAGCTGTGACCAGTTGAACCCCTCCAGCTCCGGCTGCACCAGTTTTTCCCGGGTGATATAGCGCCGATAGGTGCCGCGGATGGTCAAAAGCACCATTTCCTGCGTGTAGGGCGTCGCTTGCCGCTCTTCCACGCTGACCTCCAGCGCCAATTCCCCCGGCCGCACTTCGCGCGACTGCCCGAACGCCACCGCCGGCATCAGCAGCACGAGCATCGCAAGCGCCAACACGCCGAGCGCAAACACATGAACCTCCCGTCCCGGACCTGATCCGGGACCTCTCGCCTTCCCCGGCAGTAGGCCCCGGCTCGAGGGCCGGGGCGGAACCGAGGCGCGCGTCTCACAAGCAATTGTCATCCCGGATCCTCCGGCTCGGGCGGCGACAGTCCCAGTTTCCCGCGCCGCTTGTGTTCCTGCAAGATCCGCTCCGACATGAATTCCCCCGGCACGTCCTCCAACTGCAAGAGCCAGCGCTCGTCGGCCACCATGAAGTAATCCTTGAACACGCGCCGTACGCCCAGCTTGCCACGGCTTTCCAGCTCGGCCATGCCCAGCACCGCGCCGGTATTGCTGACCCCGTCGCCGGTCGAGGCCGCACGCGCGTCGCCCTGCCCCACCTCAGCGTCGGCAGTAGACCCACGCTTGCGGTCAGGCAGCAAGGCCAGCGCCTCGGGGTCGATCGCGAGGCCCGCGTAATAGGCCGCGACCACATCGAAATTCGCCCGCGCCCGCGGATCCCCAGCTGCAATGGCAAGATCATAGGATTCCAAAGCCTGCGCATACTCCCCCTCGAAAGCCCGCGCATTTCCGAGGTTATAGTCCTGCCCGGCCGCCGCGAAGGCCTCCGCCGCCGCGCCGTATTCGCCCGCGCGGAACCGCGCCACGCCCCGCCAGTCCGGCGCGTCGAACACCTCCGCCGCCCATCCCGGCAACCCGACCGCCAACAACACGCGCCCGAACGACGCCGTCCCGCCCAGGCTCAGGCCGGCCAGCAGGAACACCGCCGTTATCAGCGCCAGCCCCCTCATGCGGCCTGCCTGCGGAACATCAGCAGCATCGGCACGGCGGCCAGTAATAGCAGGTACCGACCCATGTCGCTCCAGAAAATCAGCGGATAATCCTGCCGCTCCAGCCGCGCCGCCATGTCCTGCACCAGCCAGCCGGCCAGCGCCTCCGCGTCGTTCAGCCCAAAGACCCGCCCGCCGCCTGCCTGCGCATGGGTCACGAGCGCCGGTGCGTCGCCCATCCCAACCAACGACAGCCTTGCCCCGATCTCCGACAGCCGTGCCGCCAGCCGCAAACTCTCCGGCCCCAGCCCCGCCCCATCTGTGAAAAGCACCACGTCCCCCGCGATGATCTCGGCCTCTTCCAGCCGCGCCACCGCCAGCGCCAATGCGCGCGCGGGCCTTGTGCCGGGGTCGGGCACCAGCTCCGGCCCGATCAACGAAAACGTCTGCCCAAGCTGCAAGTGATCCAGCGTCATGCCCGTCGCCAGATAGGCGTCCCCGCCATAGACCACGACTCCCCCGGGCCGCGTTCCCAGGTTGGCCAGCCCGAACCGCCCCAGCGCCTGCATCTGCGGCCAGCGGTCATCCTTCGTCACACTGCTCGAGGCATCGACCACGAACAGCACCCCGTCGAGGTTGCGAAAACTGGGCGTGTCCCGCCGCTCCACCGCCGGTCCCGCCAGCGCCAGCACCGCGATCACCAGCACCGCCATCCCGGCCCACAGCCCCGACCGCCCCGGCTGCGCCTCGACCCGGCCCAGCGCCGCCATCGCGCGGATCATGCCCGGGTCCGCCGCCCGCTGCCAGTCGCCCAACCCCTGCCGCTGCGACCAAAGCCACCACGCCAGCCCCGCCAGCACGGGCAGCGCCAACAGCCACAGGGGCCGCAGCAGGGTGACGTCCAGGCTCATGCCGGGTCCCTCGCGATCACGAATAGGCACAGCAACGCAGCCGCCGCGGCGGGCCAGGGCCAGTAATCTCGATAGATTTCGGCAGCCAGCCCGTCGCTGTCATTCGCCTCCAGCCGGTCCAGCGCATCCGCCACCTGCTGCAGATCCTCGGTCGTGCGCACCCGGAAACTCTCGCCGCCCGAGACCTCCGCAATCGCCCGCAAGCTCCGCGCATCCACCACGCCGCGCTCGCCTTCCTCGGCACTCTCCAGGTCTTTGGGTCCCAGCGCAATCGTATGCACCCGCACCCCCATCCGGGCGGCCAGCTCGGCCACGCCCAGCGGCTTCGTCGCGCCCGCGTTGTTCACCCCGTCCGACAGCAGGATCACCACCTTGCTCGCCGCATCGCTGTCCTTCATCCGCTTCAGCGCCAGCCCCAGACCGTCCGAGACGTTCGTCGCCCGCCCCGAGATGCCGATCACCGAGGTCTCGATCTCCTGCGCCACCGCCTCGATGTCGAACGTGAAGGGCGTCGCGTAATAGGCCTCCGAGCCAAACACGATCAGCGCCAGCCGGTCGCCGCCCCGCCGCCGGGCAAACTCCGCGCCGACGGTCTGCACCGCCTCCAGCCGCGTCACCTGCCGGCCGTCGAGGTCGAAATCGTCCCGCACCATCGAGCCAGACAGATCCAGCGCAATTGCCAGGTCCCGTCCCGACACCTTCAGCGCCGACACCGGCGCAAGATCCCTCGGACCGGACAACGCCACCACCAGCAGCGCCCAGGCCATCCACAACGCTCCATCGCGCAGCGGCACGCCCGCCACGCCCACGCCGCCGCGTCGCGCTCGATCCAGCAGATCCTCGCCGACACGGCGTGGCAGCACCAAGGCCCGTCCCCCCGCACTCCGCGCCGCCACGAACCGCTGCACCAACCACGGCAGCGGCAGCAGCAACAGCGCCAGCGGCTGCGCGAGCTCAAACATGCGCCCTCACCTCCGCCTCCACGTCGATCTCCGCCTCCCGCCGGTACAGAGTGGGGCGCAACGCATCATACCGCTCCGGCGCAACCTCCTTCAGCAAGTGCAGCAAACCCACGCGCCGTGCGTCCTCGGGCAACTCCGCCAGCGCGGCAATACGCGCCTCAACCCCCGGTGTCGCGCCGCTGCGCCGTCGCGTAAATGCCAGCCGCAACCCTCCGATCACCAGTAGCGCAGCACACCCCGCCAGCCCCGCCGACACCAGGACGTCCGCCACGGCCTCCACCGCGCCTCCCGGCGGCAACCTTATATCCAGCAGGCTGTCGCGCATCGCCGCTTCGGAAAGGGGCGCGCCGCTCATGCCGCATGCTCATCGTGATAGCGGATCAAGACCCGCGCCGTCTCGCGTGGGTCGGCCCCGGCATCCACCACCAGCGCCTCGCGCCCCGCGATGCGTACCATTGTCGGAACCGAGTCATTCACACCGATCCGCAAATTCGCCCGTCGCCCATCGGCCAGCCGTACCGGGTACCGGCCCGCCGGCAACGCGTCGGTGTTCGACACCAAAAGCAGCCGGATTGCCCGCCTTTGCCCCAACCCGTCCAGCACCTTCACCAGTTCCTCGCCCGGCGCGTCGAACCCCGAGGCGATCACGATCTCCGCCCCCGATGGCGCCAGCCGCTCCAGCCGGTGCAGCGCCCGGTCCAGCGACAGCGCCCCGCCGGTCGAGCCCTTGTCCCGCGCCGCATCCTCCAGCGCCCGAGCATGGGCCTCCACCAGCCCGCCGATCACGTCCAGCATCCCGCGGATGCGCCCGCGTGGCGGCACCACGGTCACATCCCGGTCCGTCACCGCCAAGAGCCCGACACGCCCGCCCTGGTCGATCAGCGGCCAGGCATCCAGCACCAGCGCCTCGGCGCCAGCCACCGACAACAGCGCCCGGCGCAAGCCCCACAGCATCTCGCTGCGCATATCGGCCACAAGGTACCGCACCCGGTCTCGCTCCGCCTGGAACTGCCGCACATGCAGCTTGCCGGTCCGCGCCGTGCTCGCCCGGTCCAGATGCCGGATGTCGTCGCCGGGCAGGTAGTCCCGGATATCCGCCACCTCGATCCCCTGCCCCTTGACCCGTGTCGCATGGCCTCCGGGCAGCGTGGCGCATTGCTCCGCGCCGCCCGGCCCGGTCAGCGCATGGGCGCGCAGCGCGATCAGGTCCCCGGCGGCAAGCCGGACCCCCGGCTGCTCCAACGCGGCACTCACAGCGGCTCCACCGCTTTGACGATATCCGCCACCACGTCCCTTGCCCGGCGCCCCTCGGCCATCGCCCGCCAGCTCAGCACCATCCGGTGCGCCAGCGCATCGGGTGCCAAGGCCGCCACGTCCTCGGGCAGCGCATGGTCGCGCCCCTTCAGAAAAGCCCGCGCCCGCGCCGCCGCCGCCAGCGCGAGCGTGCCGCGCGGCGACACCGCGTGCTGGATATCCCCGGCCAAATCCCCGCCCCGCGTCGCCATCACCAGCCGCACGATATAGTCACGCAACTCCGCGGCCAGATGCACGTCCGCCACCGCCTTGCGCGCCTCCTTCAGGCTTTGCTGGCTGATCGTTGCGTCCGACGCCACCGCCTCGCCATGCGTCTCGGCCTCGACAAGGTTCAGGATCGCCCGCTCGGTCTCGAGATCCGGCAAGTCGAGCACCACGTGTAGCAGGAACCGGTCCAGCTGCGCCTCGGGCAGCGGAAAGGTCCCCTCGTGCTCGATCGGGTTCTGCGTCGCCACCACCAGGAACGGATCGGGCAAACCGTGCGTCTCGCTGCCTGCCGTGACCTGTCCTTCGCCCATCGCCTCCAGCAGGGCCGACTGCACCTTGGGCGGCGCCCGGTTGATCTCGTCCACCAAGACGAGGTTGTGAAAGACCGGCCCTTTGACGAACTCGAAACTGCCATCGCCGGGCTTGTAGACTGGCGTACCGGTCAGGTCGGCCGGCATCAGGTCGGGCGTGCATTGAATACGCGCGAACGACCCTTCCACCGCCTTCGCAAGGCATTTCACCGCCCGCGTCTTGGCCAGCCCCGGCGCCCCTTCGACCAGCAGATGCCCCCCGGTCAACAGCGCGATCGTCATTCGCTCGATCAGGCTCTCATGCCCGATCAGCCCATCTCCCAACTGCTGCAACAATCCCGCGATATCGCGCTGGCCGGCCTCTTTCAGCACATCCTGTCCTCCCGAAACACACCGTTTGACAGCACCCCGCAGCCTCTCCCACCGCGCGGCGCATCACATCAACGCTAGGGCAAGCGGCCAGTCGCCGCCTACCTAACCGAAAGTCGTAATCCCTAACGCACCGTCCGGTCGGCCGCGCAGTCCGGGTCCATCAGTGGCGCAAACCGCGCATCGGCAAAACTTTCCGCGCTCAGCGCATCCAGTCGCTCGTAGTTCACGTCGATGAAATCTATGAATTCCGGCGCGTTTGTCTCGGCCCCCGGCGACTGCGCCACCGCATGCAGCATGAAAACGTCAAACCGGCACAGCCCTACCGGGTTCGACCCCAGGATCGCCCGCATGAACCCGCGTGAGCTCCACGGCATCCTGCCCATGTTCACGGGAAATTCCTGCAGTTTTGACACGAACCGCGCGTCGCGGTCGAACTTCAGCACATCCATCCCGAAGGTGAACGACTGGAACAACTCTTCCACAAGGATCGAGCGATAGAATTTGCGCTCCAGCTTTCCGGGCGTCGACGGCCCCGGCTGCTTGACCATGATATGCGTCACCTGCCCAAGGTGGCCAAAGAACGTCTGCGCCATCGCCGGCGACATCGCCGCATAGTCCCGCCCTCGCGGCAGGCCCAGACCGAAAGCGCTGTTCATCCAGTCCACGTCCTGCGACAGCGCCCGGTTCGGCGGCCGCCCGGAATACAGCCGCAACAAAACGACCCGCCCCGCCCCACAGCCCTGCGCCGTGTCCCCGGCAAACCGCATCGGCAGCGGCTTGCCGTAAACGTCTCCGATCAGGCCCCGGAACGCATCGAGCACCGCGCGGGTCTCGGGGTGGGGCTTCTCGCCCACCACGCACAGCGCGGCCCCCGCCATGTCGCGCCCGTTGATCCGTACCGGGATTTCCATGTCCCGCCCGATCATCGTGGTACGCAGCTCGTAACTCCAGCCGCGCTGCGCCATGTCAAGGTAATCCTCGCGCTGATCCGCCTGCGCGGCCAGCCCGGCAAAGATCAGCATGAAAGCAAGTCGAACGACGCGCATGGCACCTCCCTGATCGCGCAACATAGACCGGTCACGTCGACGTTTCCACAAATCCCAGCGGTCCCGCGATCACGTTCGCGCAAACAGCACCACGCGCGCGCGCCCGCCGCGTCGTTTTGACAGCCCGCCGCCCCGTCTCTATTGCTGGGAAAACCGTCAGGAGAGACCCATGCAAGCCCATTCCGATACCGGCACCGTGATCCCGTCCGACACATTCGCACTGACCGTCGCCCCCGACGGCACCTGCGAAATCCTGATGCCCGATGGCAGCCCGGACGACGACATGCCCGCAGCGGTCGCCGCGCTGACGGCAGTCTTCATCCGCATGGAAACCGACCCGAACTTCATTCGTGACCAGATCGCCTGGCTCGACGCGCGACCCAACGCCTGAACGCCCCCAAAGGAGCTTTGATGACCCAACTCAAGACAACCGCCGCCCAGATGGTCGCCGACGCCCGCGCCCGTATCCAAGAGGTCGAAACGAAGGACCTGATCGCGCAGCACGAAGACCCCGATCTCGTGATCGTCGATATCCGCGACGTGCGCGAACGCCAGCGCAGCGGCTTCATCCCCGGCAGTGTTCATGCCCCGCGCGGGATGCTCGAATTCTGGGTCGACCCCGAAAGCCCCTATCACCGCGACGTCTTCGCCCAACCCGGCAAGCGCTACGTGCTGCATTGCGCGTCCGGTTGGCGCTCGGCGCTTGCCACAGCCACGCTTCAGGACATGGGGTTCGAGGCGTCGCACCTGCGCGAGGGCTTCTCCACCTGGGCCGACCAGGGCGGCCCGGTCGAATTCCCCGAAGACAAGAAAGCCTGATCCACGTTGGCCGCAGGGCGATCTTCGGCGGCGCATCCCCGCCCCCGTCAGGCCGCCCAGTCCGTCCTCAGATCAGGTCTTCCAACTGCCGCGCCGCCTCGCGCAGGCGCGGCAGGTAAGCCTCTAGGTCCGAAAGGCTGCACCGCTGGATCGGAGAGTGCAGCGACAAGGTCGTCACCAGCCGGTTCTGATCGTCCCGGATCGGCACCGCAACGGCGGTCATGTCGTCCATGAATTCCTCGTTGTCGGTCGAATAATTCCGCTCCCTGATGCGCGCCAGCTCCGCCATAAGCGCATCCGCGTCGGTCAGCGACCGTTCGGTCCGCCGCGGCATGTCCAGGTTCTGCAACAGCCGGGACAGCTTGTCGGTGCGCAGCGATGACAGGTACATCTTGCCGCTGGCGGTACAGTTGAACGGCACCTGCGTGCCCACCGGCAACTGGATGCGCAGCGGCCAATGCGTCTCGACCCGGTCGAGATACACCATCCCGTACCGTCCCGGCGCCGCCAGGTTGCAGGTCTCGCCCACATCCTCGGCCAGCCCCTTCATGATCATCAGCCGCTCGGTGCGGATGCGCTGCGACGACAGCGTGTTGATCGCCAGTGTCCGCAACCTCTTGCCCGGCCCGAACGAGCGCCCGTCGACATCGCGCTGCAAATACCCCTCCGCCTCCGCCGTGCTCAGCAACCTATGCACCGTCGGCTTCGGCAGGCCCAGCGCCGCGACCAGCGTCGACGGCGCCACCGGCACGCCCGCCTTCGCCACCTCTTCAAGCAGCACCAGCAGGCGCAGGTTGGTAGGGATCAGGTACTTTCCGTCTTCTGATTGATCGTCGGGCATGTCACGTCTTTCCTACCTGTTCGGCAACAAGACCAGCGCAATTTCCGGGACAACAGACACCAGAACCCAGACACTGATCAAGGCGACAAGATACGGCACGGTATACTTCAGCAAGCGGAAGTACGGCACCCCCGTCACGCCGGATGCGACGTAAAGGTTAAGCCCATAAGGCGGCGTAATGAACCCGATCGACGCGCCCACCAGGAAGATCACCGAGAAATGCACCGGATCGACACCCACGCTGGCCGCAATCGGCGCAAGAATAGGCGCCAGGATGATCGTGACCGGCAGCGATTCCAGGATCATGCCCGAAAAGAACACGATCAGCATCGCGGTGAACAGCACCGGGTAATAGCCGCCCATCGAGGTCAGGAACGTGCCGATCACTTCCTGCGCGCCCAACAGCGACAGGATCTGTTGCATCACCACCGAGATGGCGATGAGCGGCGCGAGGATTCCCGTGATCTGGGCCGAGCGCATGACGATGCCCGGGATTTCAGGAATGGTGAACCCTTCAACCACCAACATCGACGCGTAAGACCGTTCTTCCCACGGCCTGTCGCTCCTGACCCGGAAGATCCGGCTCACCACCCAGCTCAGCAGGCCCGCGATGATGCAGAAGCCAACCGTCACGCCCGCCGCCTCGGTCGGAGAGAACTTGCCGGTATAGATGCCCCACAGCACCAGCCCGATCGCAAAGAACCCCAGCCATGCGCCGAACGCCGTCTTCAGCACCCGGTTCAGTTGGAGCGGGATCAGGTAGCCCCAGCCGTTCATCCGGCAGATGATCCAGCAGGCGAACTGCATGCCGAACACCATCAGCGCGCCGGGCAGGATCCCCGCCACGAACAGGTCCGAGATCGGCAGGTTCATCAGAAAGCCGTAGACGATGAAGATGATCGACGGCGGGATGATGATCCCCACCGTACCACCTGCGGCGGCGGTGGCCGCCGAGAACCGCTCGTCATAGCCGCCTTTCACCATCTCGGGATGCAGCATCGAACCGATGGTCGCCGTGGTTGCCGAGTTCGACCCCGAAATCGCGGCGAACAGCCCGCAGGCCCCAAGGCTCGCCATGGCCAGACCGCCGCGTAACCACCCAAGACAGGCATAGGCGAAATCGGACAATCGTCGTGCGATCCCCGACTTGTTGATCAGGTCCCCGGTCAGGATGAACAGTGGCATCGCCAACAGGGCGAACCCCTTGTTGAAGACGTTGAGCAGTTCCGCGCCAAGGTTGTCCAGCGTCAGGTCCAGCACGAAGCTGCACCCGATCACCCAGTAGGCGATCACCAGGAACACCGGCACGCCCAGCATGAACAGGAACGTCACGCCCAGTGAAATCAGCGTAATGAGGGTGCCATCGGTCATCATACGTCCCCCCCGATCACGGCTTGCTTGATCAGCGGCCGGCCCGACCGCCAGTTGGCGATATCCTCGAACAGGTTCTGAAACGTCCGCGCCGCCATCAGCAGAAACGCGATGGGCGCGGTGATCAGGAACCACCATTGCAGGGTATTGTCCGTGCCCAGCACGATCTGGAAATTCGACGCCGACAGGGCCGCGGCCCGCGCCGTTGTGACCATCACGATCACCGAGAATGTGAACCACAGCACCGCGTCCAGCATCAGACAGGCGAACTGCGCAGGCCGCGGCATCCGGCTGCGGAATTCGGAAAAACTCAGATGCGTGCGCAGCGCGACGTTATAGGTCGCACCGAACCACGCCATGATCATGAACAGCAAGGGCGGGATCGTCGTCGACCACGGCTGCTGGTTGGAAAAGATAAAGCGGTCGATCACGCCCCAGAAAATGATGAACGCCACCGCCAGGTAAGCCACCACCATGATCGTGCGCTCCAGGTGCCGCTCGACGAAAGGCAGCGCGCGGTACATCCCCGCCAGAGCCAGCCCCCCGACCAAGGCCACCGCCGTTCCAAGGTACCACGCCGCATCGGCACTCAGCGCTTCCCGGATCATCCACGCATCGTTCGATGCGACAGCAGAGAAAATTGCTCCCACGTCGGACAAGATCGACATGACGCCCTCCCATTTTCGTTGACTTCCGGCCTATCACGCCGGTCCTGACCGCATATCGCCGGCCCGGGTCAGGGGGCCGGCGATATTTTTCTTAAGTCAGTATCAGGATTTCCACCAGCGACGCGGCTCGACATTCTCGGGCAGCATGTCCGCGGGGACCTCGCGTGCGATGTCATAGATCTCCTGATAGGTATCGATGCCACCGGCCCAGTTGTTCAGGCGCTCGCGCCAGTCGGCCCACAGGTCCGGCTGGTATTCCGGCGAACACATTTCCTCGGCCATCTTGATCTGGTCGTCTGCCAGGAACGCGTTGCGCACGTTGTTCTCGGCAAAGATCGTGTTCGGCAGCTGCGGGTCCGAGAATCCGACGGTCTTGACCAAAGCCGCCTCGTTCGCCGCCTGCACATGGGTCTGCGCCCAGTAGGCGCTTTCCATCACGGCCTCCTGCAGATGCGCGTCCAGCCCGTCGAAGACGCTCGCGCTCATCGACGTGTGCTCGGTCCCGCAGAAAAACTTGAGGTCGACACACTGGCTGACCACCGGAGACATGTTGGCATAAGCCACGGCCGAGGCCCAGGTCTCCGCCCCGTCGATCAGGCCCTGCTTCAGCCCGTCCAGCGTCTCTTCCCATGCCACCGGCACCGGGTTGAGGTTCAGCGCCTGCATGGCGATCCGGCCCAGCTGCGTGCCCGTGACCCGGTTCTTGGTGCCGAAAAGCTCCTCCAGCTTGGTCACCGTCGGCTTGTCCTCCCATGACAGACCCAACTGGATGCCCCGCAATTCACAGTGCGAGAACAGGAATTTCAGCCCGTGCCGCTTTTCCAGCGGGTCGCGCAGGATGCGCTGGGACTCGGGGCTGTAAAGGAAGTGGTACTGCGACGCCCGGCCGGGGAACATGTAGGCATAATCCAGCACGTTCAGATAGGGCGCGCCGCCGGCCGAGTTCTGGGTAGACGCGGCATAGATGTCGATGATGCCCTGCTGGGTCTTCTCGACACAGCTCAGCTGGCCGCAGATCTGGTTGTTGCCGATAAACTCGACGCGAATCTCGCCGTCCGTGCGGCTTTCAAGGTCACGCGCGAATTCAAGCGCGCCCGCCCGCTCGATCAGCAGGTTCTGCGGGTTGAAACCCGACGCACCGAACTTCAGCGTGTGCTTGGCCTCTTTCGAGAATCGCCTCTCGTAGGTCGATTCCGCCGCACGGGCCAGGTTCGCCGACGTCATCGCGCCACCAAAGGCACCCGCCGCCAAGAGCGTCGAGCTCATGCCGTAAGTCCCTGCTATCTTGAAAAAATCCCGGCGCGAAACGCCCTTCACTCGGTCATAAATTGCCATTTAATCCTCCCATTTTGACAACTTTTGAGACGTATCGTTTCAAAAAACACTAGAATAGCTTTCCCGTTCTGCATAGAGTTTTTTCGTGAAATGGGAGGAAAACTGGTGAATACCGATTACGTGATCGTTGGCGCGGGCTCTGCGGGCTGCGTCCTGGCCAACCGGCTCAGCAAGGACCCCAAGGTGCGCGTGACGCTGCTCGAGGCAGGCCCGCCCGACCGAAATCCGTGGATCCACATCCCCGTCGGGTACTTCAAGACGATGCACAACCCCACGGTCGACTGGTGCTACCGGACGGAACCCGACCCGGGCCTCAACGGTCGCGCCATCGACTGGCCGCGCGGCAAGGTGCTGGGCGGGTCGTCCTCGCTCAACGGGCTTCTCTACGTCCGCGGCCAGCCGCAGGACTACGACCGCTGGCGCCAGATGGGCAACACCGGCTGGGGCTGGGACGATGTCCTCCCCCTTTTCAAACGGGCCGAAAACAACGAGCGCGGCGCCGACGCATATCACGGCGACGCCGGGCCGCTTTCGGTGTCCAACATGCGCATCCAGCGCCCCATCTGCGACGCCTGGGTCGCCGCCGCCCAGACAGCAGGCTACCCGTTCAACCCCGATTACAACGGCGAAGATCAAGAGGGCGTGGGCTATTTCCAGCTCACCACCCGCAACGGCCGCCGATGCAGCGCGGCGGTGGCCTACCTGCGCCCCATCCGCGACCGCAAGAACCTGAACATCGTCACCCACGCGCAAGTCACCCGCGTGCTTCTCGACGGCAAACGCGTCACCGGCGTCGAGTACCGCGACAAGGGCGGCCAGTTGCAGACCATCGGCGCAACCCGCGAGGTCATCCTGTCGGGCGGCGCCATCAACAGCCCGCAGATCCTCATGCTGTCGGGCCTCGGCGACCCCGACCACCTCAAGGAAAACGGCATCACGCCGCACCACGCCCTGCCCGGCGTGGGCCGCAACCTGCAGGACCACCTGCAAGCCCGCCTTGTCTTCAAGTGCAACGAACCCACGCTGAACGACGAGGTCCGCAGCCTCGCCTCGCAGGCCCGAATCGCGCTGAAATACGCGCTGTTCCGCGCCGGCCCGATGACCATGGCCGCCAGCCTCGCCACCGGCTTTCTCAAGACGCGCCCCGACGTGGAAACCCCCGACATCCAGTTCCATGTCCAGCCGTGGTCCGCCGACAGCCCCGGTGAGGGCGTGCATCCCTTCTCGGCCTTCACCATGTCAGTCTGCCAGTTGCGGCCCGAAAGCCGCGGCGAGATCCGTCTGAACGGCCCCGACCCCAAGACCTATCCCAAGATCCACCCGCATTACCTGTCGACCGACCTCGACTGCCGCACCCTCACCGAGGGCGTCAAGATCGCCCGCAGAATCGCCCGCCACGCGCCCCTGTCGACCAAGATCGCCGAGGAATTCCGGCCCTCGGGTGACCTCGGCATGGACGACGACGCCGCCACGCTCGACTGGGCGCGCAACAATTCGGTCTCGATCTACCATCCCACCGGCACCTGCAAGATGGGCGACGATGCGAATGCCGTCGTCGATGCCCGCCTGCGCGTGCATGGGCTGACGGGCCTGCGCGTGGCCGATTGCTCCATCATGCCGGAAATCGTCTCTGGCAACACCAACGCCCCCGCGATCATGATCGGAGAGAAATGCGCCGAACTCGTGCTGGAAGACGCCTGAGCCCGTCGACCGGGCAAAAAACAAGGGACACCGCCCTACGCGCCACCCCGTCCCGGGCCTGACCCGGGACCTCAACCCCAGGGTGTCTCAAAGCCCACGCTTTGCGGAAATCGCCGCTGTCAGGCCATCGGTTTGAAAGACGCTGTCCGGGACCTATGCTATCTCCCCGATATGGCGAACAAGAAATCCCGTCTGGAATACTGGCGCGAAACCAGCCCGATCGACATCCTCAAGGATATCGGAAGCTTCTTCTATTTCGCCATGCGCCGCTTCGTGAATGACGGCCTGACCCAGGCGGCGGGCGCGCTCACCTACTCCACCCTGTTGGCGCTGGTGCCGCTTCTCGTCATCGCCTTCGCCGTGCTCTCGGGCTTTCCCGCCTTTGATCCGGTCAAGATCCGCATGCAGGAAATGTTCTTCGGCATCCTCATCCCCGAAGTCGGTTCGGACGTGCGCACCTACATCTCGGATTTCACCAGCAACGCCAGTGACTTGACGGTGGCAGGCATCATTGCCCTGCCGGTCACCGCCGTGCTGCTTCTGGCCACCATCGAAGCCACGCTCAACAGCATCTGGCGCGTCGCCCGGCCCCGTCCCCTGCATGTGCGGCTGCTGACCTTCTGGGCGGTCCTGACCATGGGGCCGCTCCTGATCGGGGCCAGTTTCACGCTGACCACCGACGTCATGCGCCCGCTTCAGGACTGGGCCAAGGACACGGGCTACCTGCCGTCGCTCAACCTGCGCTCGGACTGGCCCCGCACGGTGCTCGCGGTGGTCAACACGACCTTCGTCTTCACCCTGCTCTACTGCGTCGTGCCCGCCGTGCAGGTCAAGGTCCGCAACGCGCTCATCGGCGGCGCCTTCGCCGCGGTCGCCTTCCAACTGCTGCAATGGGGGTTCAACACCTTCGTTACCTCTTCCGCGACCTATTCCACGATCTACGGCGCCGTCGCGGTGTTCCCGATCTTCCTGATCTGGATCTATTCTTCCTGGACGGTGATCATCCTCGGTGCCGTGCTCACCGCCTCCTTTCCCGACTGGTGGCGCCGCCGCGACTCGCTCTCGGGCGGTCCGCTCACCCCCGCCGAAACGCTGCAAGTCGCCGTCGCCCTTCTTGCCGCGCTGGTCCGGCTGGCGCCGAATGGCCAGTCGCTCAGCCATGACGACCTCGCCGAAGCCGTGCCGCTCTTGGCGCGTGACTCCACGGTGGAGGCCCTGCTCGAGGCCAACTACATCGTCGAAACCGAGGACGGCGAACTTTGTCTCTCGCGCGACCTGCACCGGGTCACCGTGGCCGAACTGGCCCGCGACATCGGGCTCAGCCTCGGTCGCACCCGCGACATGAGCGACCGCCCCTCGCTGGAGCAGGTGGCGGGCACCACCGGCACCCTGCCCGACCTGCTGACCCGCCTGCGCAAGGCCGAGGACGATATCCTCGACCAGTCCGTCGCCTCGGTCATCGCCGGAAAAACGCCCGAGCCGGACGAAACCTCCGGCGCGATCAAGCTCTACTGAACGCTGCGTAGGGTGGGGTTCCACCCCACCACGTCCGCACGCTCTACCCCTTGGGCCGCTTCACCTTCATCCACTCCATGTCGTCCGTGATGGGGATGAACTCGTCAGCATCCCCCGGCGGTAGCCTGAACGGTCCGCCGTCCCAATCCGCCGCCTTCCACGCTTTCTTTGCCGCCTCGATCTTCTCGACATCGGACGACACGAAATTCCACCAGATATACCTTGGCCCGTTGAACGTCTCACCGCCCAGCGCCATCACCCGCGCACCTTGCGGCCCCGCCTTCACGCTCATCCGGTCGCCGGGGCGGAACACCATCATCCGGCCCGCCTCGAACACCTCGCCCGCGATCTCGACGCTGCCTTGCGTCACGTACAGCCCCCGGTCCTCGTGCTCGTCGGGCAAGGGAAAACTTGCCCCCGGCGCCAGCACCGCATCGGCATAGAATATCTCGGATTGCATCGTTACCAGGCTCTTTTCACCCCAGCCCGTGCCCAGGATCAACCGCACCTCCGCGCCGCCATCGTTCAGGAACGGCAGCGCCGCCTCCTTGTGATGCTCGAAATCCGGCGCCATGTCCTCGCGGTCCTCTGGCAAGGCAATCCATGTCTGGATGCCAAAGAGGTTATGCCGCGTGCCCCGCGTCTCTTCGCTCGTGCGCTCCGAGTGGGTCACGCCCTGCCCCGCCAGCATCCAGTTCACCTCGCCGGGATAGATCATCTGGTGCGTGCCCAAGCTGTCGCGATGCTCGAACTCGCCCTGGTACAGATACGTCACCGTCCCCAGCCCGATATGCGGATGCGGCCGCACATCGATCCCGCCCTCGGTGATGAACTCCGCCGGCCCCATCTGGTCGAAGAAGATAAAGGGGCCGACCATCTGCCGCTCCGGGCTCGGCAACGCGCGCCGCACCTCGAAGCCGCCCAGGTCCCGCGCGCGCGGGATGATCAACGTTTCTATGCCCTCCAACCCAGCGGCATCGGGACAATCGGGGTTCTGCGTCGGGTTCCAACTCATCTCGCTCTCCTGTTTCAGGTCAAATGGCGCGCCAGCGCCTGCACTTCCTCGGGCCGTATCTCGTGCCCGCCATCATGGATTACTGTCTCGACGTCCGCACCCTGCGCCGCCAGCCATTCGATGAGCCGCGCACTCAGCGGCCAGGGACAGATCGGATCCTGCCGCCCCGCCGTGACAAGCACGCGTCGCCCGTCCAGCCCCGCGACCGGCGCTGGCTCCCACGGGATCAGCGGGTGCAGCAGCCCCACCCGGTCGAACAGCTCCGGCCGCGCCATCATCACCGAGGCCAGTATATTCGCCCCGTTGGAATAGCCGAAGCCATATGTTTGCACGCCCGGAAACACGGCCTTCCGCGCCTCGACGAAGCGCACCATCGCCTCCGTGCGCCTGGCCAGGTCGTCCATGTCATAGACCCCCTCGCCCGTGCGCCGGAAAAACCGCGCCGCGCCATGTTCCGACACGTCCCCCCGGGGCGAGACGATCCCCGCCCGTGGGTTCACCTGCCGGACAACGTCAAAGAACTGCGACTCGTCCCCGCCCGTGCCGTGAAAGGCAAAGACCAGCGGCGCGCCCGCATCGGGCGCCCGCGTCTTGGCATGGTACAGATCCAGCGCCATCGCCTCACTCCACCAGCTGCGGCAGATGCGCCTCGATCTTCGCACGGTGCGGCTCGTAGCGATCCGGTAGCATCAGCGCCGATCCCAGGTTCGCCGTATCCTCGTCCCGGTCGAACCCGGGCTCGTTGGTGGCCACCTCGAACAGCACACCGCCCGGCGTGCGGAAATAGATCGACCAGAAATAGTCGCGGTCGATCACCGGCGTCACGTCATACCCTGTGTCCACCAGCCGCTTGCGCACGTCCAGCTGCGTCGCCCGATCCTCAACCGAGAACGCGATGTGATGCACCGATCCCGCGCCCTGTTGGGCCGGTTTGGCGCTCGGCGCCTCCTGCAGGTCGATCGTGTCCGCCGCATTGCCACCCTCGATCACGTATCGCGTCAGGTCGCCTTGGGTATCCATCTTCTGATACCCCATGAAGCGTAAAAGCTCTCCCGTCGCATCGGCATCGCGCAGCGCAAAGCGCGCGCCGTGAAAGCCCAGGATCGCGGCACTTTCCGGCACGTCCGCCCCGGTCCAGGGCGTGCGCCCGCGCACGTCCGTTTCGACCAGCGCGAAACCATCGCCATCAGGCCCGTCAAAGCCCAGACGCTTCTCGCCAAAGGCTTCGTCCTCGGCCAGCCCGGTCACGCCTGCGGCGGCCAGCCGGTCTTTCCAATAGCCCAGCGCGCCATGTGGCACGGCGAACTCGGTCACGCCCACTTCGCCCACGCCCCGCGTGCCGCGCGGCATCTGGCCGAAGGGGAAGGTCGTCATCACCGCCCCCGGCGTGCCCACCTCGTCGCCGAAATAAAGGTGATAGACCTCCGGCGCGTCGAAATTCACCGTGATCTTCACCCGGCGCAATCCCAGCACCTTGGTAAAGAACGCGTTGTTGTCATTGGCGTCGCCCGCCATCGACGTCACGTGATGCAGACCCTTGATCTCGGTAATCATGCTGTCGCCCTTTCGGTTGAAGAACTGTTACCGTGCAATCTGGGGCAAAGACCCTCGCAGGGGAATAGCAACAAACTTGCATAGACTATTGCACATGGGGCAATAATGCTCTCATGCAGGATATCAAACCCATCCGCGTCTTCCTCGAAGTGGCCGAGCGGCGCAGCTTCGCCGCCGCCGCCCGCGCGCTCGACATGACCCCCTCCAGCGTCACGCGCATTGTCGCGCGGCTCGAAGACAGCCTTGGCCAGCAGCTTCTCCTGCGCACCACCCGCAAGGTCTCGCTCACCGATGCCGGCGCCGTGGTGGCGGCCCGCTATCGCCCCCTTCTGGCGGAACTCGATGCCACCACCGACGCGCTGATGCACGCCGCCCATCCCGACGCCGGCCGCCTGCGCCTCAACGCGCCCATGTCGCTGGGCCTGCGCCTGATGCCGGGCCTGATCGCCGCCTTCCGCGACGCCTACCCCCGGGTCGATCTCAGCGTCACCCTGACCGACCGCTTCGTCGACATCATCGAAGACCCCTATGACCTGTCGATCCGCATCTCCGGCCCACCGTCGGACAAGTCCACCATCTGGCGCAAGATCTGCGAGGTACCACGCCACGCCGTCGCCGCCCCGTCGCTCTTTGCGGGCACCGCCGCACCCACCGACCCCGCCGACCTGCCGCGCGAGATGTGCCTCTCCTACAGCGCCACCGGCACGCCGGAGACCTGGGAGTTCACCCGCGAGCAGGCCCATCGCAGCGTCCAGGCGGGAAGCAGCCTCATCACCAACAATGGCGACCTGCTCTATCAACTGGCCAGCCACGGCCAGGGCATCACCGTCCTGCCGGACTTTCTCGTGGCCGACGGGCTTGCCTCGGGCGATGTCACGATCCTTCTGCCTGACTGGCAGGTCACACCGCTCTGGCTCACGCTTTTCTACCCGCCCTACGAGGCGTTTCCGCCGCTTGTGGCCACCTTCACCACCTTCTTCGAGGACTATATCCGCCGCACCGCGCCGGTCTTCTTCCGTTTTGGCTGATCAGCCTATGCACAAAAATCCAGCAGTTCCGGCCCCTTAGCCTAACCCACTCAGCCTCCGGCAATGCACTATCTTGCCAGCTTCGCGCCTGCCTGCTTCTATGAAACGCCGGAGGTGAACATGTCATCAGAACCTTTCTTCGACGAAATGTGGGGCACCAGCCAAACCCTGCGTGATCCCTATGCTAGCTTCCACGAGTGGTTCGACTCCGAAGATCCCGCCCGCCTGCGCGCCAAACAGCGCGAGGCCGAGGACCTCTTTCGGCTCACCGGCATCACCTTCAACGTCTACGGCCGGGCCGAGGCCGAAGAACGGCTGATCCCCTTCGACATCATTCCGCGCATCCTGTCGGGCAACGAATGGTTCAAGCTGTCGCGCGGCATCGAACAGCGCGTGCGCGCGATCAACGCCTTCCTGCACGACATCTATCACAAGCAGGAAATCGTGAAGGCCGGACGCCTGCCCGCCGAGATGATCGCCAAGAACGAGGCGTTTCTGCCCCACATGATCGGGGTCGAGCCGCCCGGCAGCGTCTACACCCATATCGTCGGCATCGACGTGGTGCGCACCGGTCCGGGCGAGTTCTTCGTGCTCGAGGACAACGCCCGCACGCCCTCAGGCGTCAGCTACATGCTGGAAAACCGCGAAACCATGCTCCAGATGTTCCCCGAGCTATTTTCGCGCAACCGCGTCCAGCCGGTGCAGAACTACCCCACCAACCTGCGCCGCTCGCTCGCCGCCTGCGCGCCCGCAGGCACCAAGGACGCGCCCGTCGTGGCCGTGCTGACCCCCGGCATCTACAACTCCGCCTATTTCGAACACGCCTTCCTGGCCGACCAAATGGGCGTCGACCTCGTCGAGGGCCACGACCTGCGCGTGGTCGACGGCCGCGTGGCGATGCGCACCACCCGCGGCTACAAACCCATCGACGTGCTTTACCGCCGCGTCGACGACGACTTCATCGATCCGCTCAATTTCAATCCCGACAGCCAGCTTGGCGTCGCGGGCATCATGGATGTCTACCGCGCCGGCGGCATCACCATCGCCAACGCGCCGGGCACCGGCATCGCCGACGACAAGGCGATCTATTCCTACATGCCCGATATCGTCGAGTTCTACACCGGCGAACAGCCCTTGTTGCCCAACGTCCCCACCTGGCGCTGCTCCGAGGCCGACGACTACGCCTATGTCCGCGAGCACCTCGCCGAACTGGTGGTGAAAGAGGTCCACGGCTCGGGCGGCTACGGCATGCTCGTGGGCCCCGCCGCGTCGAAAAAGGAGATCGCCGACTTCGCCAAGAAACTCGACGCCAAGCCCTCGAACTACATCGCCCAGCCCACGCTCAGCCTGTCGACCGTGCCCACTTTCACGAACAAGGGTCTCAGCCCGCGCCACGTCGACCTGCGCCCCTTCGTGCTGGTCAATCCCGACGGCATCCAGATCACCCCCGGCGGTCTGACGCGCGTTGCTCTCAAGAAAGGCTCGCTGGTGGTGAACTCGTCGCAGGGCGGCGGCACCAAGGACACCTGGGTGCTGGAGGACTGATGAGATGCTAGGCAAAACCGCAAACGGCCTCTTCTGGCTTTTCCGCTACCTCGAACGGGCCGAAAACACCGCCCGCCTGATCGAAACCGGCCAGCGCATCGCGCTGACACGCATGGGTGACAGCGCGGCAGAATGGCGCTCGGTGCTGCAATCCGCCGGCGTCTGGCCCGCTTTCGAGGCGGCAAAGGGCGAGGTCACCAAGGAGGCCGCGATCAACTGGCTTCTGCGCGACCGCAACAACGGGTCATCCGTCTATTCCTGCATCTGCGCCGCCCGCCAGAACGCGCGACTGGTGCGCACCGCCCTTACCGGCGACATGTGGGAAGCGATCAACAGCGCCTACATGAACGCACAGGAAAACCTTGCCCGCCAGGTGGCCGAACGCGACCTGCCCGGCTGCCTGCGCACCCTGCGCCAGAACACCTCGCTGGTGCGCGGCATGACCCACGGCACCATGCTGCGTGGCGAACGCTATGATTTCGCCCGGCTCGGCACCTTCCTTGAACGCGCCGACAACACCGCGCGTATCCTCGACGTGAAATACTACGTCCTTCTGCCATCGGCGCGCGCCGTGGGCTCGGCGCTCGACAACGTGCAATGGGAAACCATCCTGCGCTCCGTCGCGGCGCGCGGCGGCTTCCGCATGGAATACGGCGCCGATTCCGGCCCTCGCGACATCACCCATTTCCTCATTCTCGACCAGCGCCTGCCGCGCAGTCTCGCCTTCTGCGCCGCCCAGCTTCAGGAAAACCTGCGCAGCCTCAATGCCGGCAACGCGCATCCCTCCGACGCCATGAAGAAGCTCGACTTCATCAACCGCAAGTACCTCGCCCACGAGGTCGACGCGATCTTCGACTACGGCCTGCACGAATTCATCACCGAGATCATCGCCCTCCTCGCCGACCTTGCGCAGGAAATCGAGCGCGAATACCGCTTCTACGAGTGACCCACACCCATGCATCTGCAAATCAAGCACATCACCCGCTACCGCTTTTCCGGCCCCGTGACCTATGGCCTGCAACAGCTGCGCAAGACTCCCAAGACCACGCGCGCCCAGCACATCCTGAACTGGACCACCAGCATCGAGAATGGCCGTAAGGAACTGGACTTCACCGACCACCACAACAACGCCGTCGAGCTCATCAGCTTCGACCGCGACACGACCGAGCTCACAGTCAGCAGCGAAGGTGAGGTCGTACTCGAGGATGTCAGCGGCATCCTGGGGCGGCACCTCGGCCCCGCGCCGCTCTGGCTCTATGAACAGCCCACCAAGCGGACCGAGGCCAAATCCGGAGCCCGCGCCCTGATCCGCAAGGTCGACGAGCCGGACCCGCTCGACCGCCTGCACGCGCTCAGCAAGACGATCCGCGACAGCGTGCCCTTCGAGGTCGGCGCGTCCGAGCCCAGCTGGTCCGCCGAGGATGCCATCACCCACGGCAAGGGCGTCTGCCAGGACCACACCCACATCTTCCTGGCCTGCGCCCGCGCCATGGGTTTTCCGGCCCGCTACGTCTCGGGCTACCTCATGCTCGACGACCGCACCGCGCAGGAGGCGATGCACGCCTGGGCCGAGGCGCATGTCGACGCGCTGGGGTGGGTCGGCTTCGACATATCCAACGGAATTTCGCCCGACACACGCTACGTCCGCGTTGCAACGGGCCTCGATTACGCCGATGCTGCGCCCATCACAGGCACCAGAATCGGCGGCCCCGAGGAACAGCTCGAGGTCGAGATCGACGTCACCCAACAATAGCGAAGGACGGGCATGACATATTGCGTGGGAATGGTTCTCGACCGGGGCCTCGTTTTCATGTCGGACACCCGCACCAATGCCGGGCTGGACAACATCTCGACCTTCAAGAAGCTGACAAGCTGGGAAAGCCCCGGCGAGCGGATGATCACGCTACTGTCCGCAGGCAACCTCGCCACCACGCAATCCGTCATCAGCCTGCTGGACGAGCGCGCCAAGTCCCCCGGCGACCGCACGCCCTCCCTGCTGGGCGTCCCCTCGCTGTTCCAGGCCGCGCGCATGGTCGCCGACACCCTGCGCGAGGTGATCGAGCGCACGGGCGAATCCGGCCAGCGCGCCGAAGGCACGTTCAACGCCACCATCATGCTGGGCGGCCAGATCGCCGGCAGCCCGCCCCGCCTCTTCCTGATCTACCCCGAGGGCAATTTCATCGAGGCGGGCGACGACACGCCCTTCTTCCAGATGGGCGAAACCAAGTACGGCCGCCCCATCCTGGTGCGCGCCTTCGATCCGGATCTCAGCTTCGAGGCCGCGATGAAGCTCCTGCTGGTCAGCTTCGATTCCACGCTCAAGGCCAACCTGACCGTGGGCGCGCCCTTCGATTACCACATCTACGAAACCGACAGCCTGACAATCGGCCAGACTGGCCGGATCGAGGCCGACAGCCCCTATTTCCAGGCCGTCTCCGAGGGCTGGGGCGAGGCGCTGAAGAACGCCCTCGACAGCCTGCCCGATGTGGACTTGTCAGAACTCGGCTAGCCGCCTCTCGTAGGGTGGGTGAAAACCCACCATCCCGGCCAATCCGGTTGAAACCCCTCGCATTAAATGCACATTCAGGGTCAAGCTCAAGAAAAGGACGACCCAAATGCTGCCCGAGACGATGAAAACCGTGGAAATGCGCGAACCCGGCAAACCCGAGGTGCTGGAGATAGGCGAACGCCCCGTCCCCGACCCCGCGCCGTCCGAGGTGCTCATCAAGGTCACCGCCACGGGCGTCAACGGCCCCGATCTCGTCCAGCGCCGTGGCCACTACCCGCCGCCCAAGGGGGCCTCCGACCTTCTGGGGCTCGAGGTCTCGGGCGAGGTCGCCGCCGTGGGCGCCAACGTGACCGGCTTGGCCGTGGGCGATGCGATCTGCGGGCTGACCAATGGCGGCGGCTATGCCGAATACGTGGCCGTCGACGCCACCCATTGCCTGCCCATTCCAACGGGCATGGATGCAACCGATGCCGCCGGCCTTTGCGAGACGTATTTCACCGTCTGGTCCAACCTCTTCCTCGACAGGCCCCCGGCCCCCAAGGACCTCCTGCTTGTCCATGGCGGCGCCGGCGGCATCGGCTCCACCGCAATCCAGTTGGGCCGCGCCCTGGACATGCGCGTCTTCACCACCTGCACCGGCAAGGACGACGCCGACTACGTGACGAAGCTCGGCGCCGAACGCGCCATCGACTTCAAGACCGAGGATTTCGTGCCCATCGTCCGCGAGGCCGGCGGTGCCAATCTCATCCTCGACATCATCGGCGGCGACTACGTGGCCCGCAACATCAAGGCCGCCCATGCCGATGCCCGCATCGTGCAACTCGCGTTCAACGGCGGCTCGAAGATGGAAATCGACTTGATGCCCGTGATGCTCAAGCGGCTCACCTATACCGGCTCCACCCTGCGGTCGCGGCCCGACACGTTCAAGACCCGCGTGGCGCAAGATCTCCTGGAAAAAGTCTGGCCACTTCTGGCCGAGGGCACGGTCGGCACCTACACTCACAAGGTATTCCCGTTCGAGGAGGCGACGGCGGCACACGAGTTGATGGAATCCGCCACCCACCGCGGCAAGATCCTGCTCCGCCCCTGACCCGCGTTCCACAGGCCAAGACTTTTTAAGAAAAAGTCTTGGCAAAAGTCTTTGAAAGACTTTTGCAGCGCACGTTCCGTTAAATCGCGCGGAGTTTGAAATGCGTACCGATGCAGTACCTCCAGCGATACCGACGCGATACCGACGTGCCATTTTCGAAGAATCCGGCACCGTTAACCTGATCGACCACTGAAAAGGGCGACGCATCACCTGCGCCGCCCTTGACCTTCAACCACCGTTAATTCTTCGGTGATATCCCTTGTTTTACTCGCCGGTGATGGACGCGGCGCCGACCTTTGCGATCAGCTTCTCGTGCGCGACCTTCTGGTTCGCGTGGAACGTGGCAAGGTCCTCGCCTTTCATCATCGTCTCGCAG
>NZ_JASHIN010000012.1:0-138554 GCF_030733705.1 Roseovarius sp. MMSF_3298 | reverse complement strand
GTGCGCCTGTCGGCCGGCGCGGGCTTCGTCGTCGTCGTCTGCGGCGAGATCATGACCATGCCGGGCCTGCCCAGCCGTCCCGCGTCCGAATCCATCCGCCTGAACGACCAGGGCGAAATCGAAGGATTGTTCTAAGCCATGGCTTACGACTCCATCCACAGCATCATGCTTCCGGTGCGGGGCGACGGCAAAGGCGACAACGTCTTTGCCCACGCCGCCGCCCTGGCGCGGCGCTTCGGTGCCCGGGTCCGCGTGGTGCATTGTCATCCGAAAACCGAGGACATGATGCCGTACGGCGTCGTGATCCCGACCATGCTGCGCCGCCAGATCGAGGATGCGGCGCATGCCAATGCCGACGTGACCCGCGACCAGCTCTACGGTGAGTTCGAGAAGCAAGCCAAGAAACTCGGGCTCGAGATCGCTGATCACGAGATGGACAAGCCGACGACGCGGTTCATCGAATACGAGGGCAAACAGGTCGATGCGGTGCAAAGATACGGTCGCCTGTGCGACATTGTCTGCGTGGCCAAGCCGGACCAGGAGATGAACCTCGGGGTCAACACGCTGAAATCGGCGCTGTTTTCGTCGGGTCGCCCGGTGATGATGTGCCCCGATAACGACGTGTCGGACGCGGATTTCGCGGATCACGTGGCCATCGGCTGGAACGGGTCGCTCGAGGCGACGCGGGCCGTGGCCATGGCGATGCCGCTGATTTCCAGCGCCAAGAAGGTCACGATCCTGCACACCGGTGACAGCCCCAAGGACGAACATCCCGGGGCGGATCAGTTGCAGCGCTATCTCGAACTGCGCGGCGTTGCGTCCGAGATCCGGATGTTCAAGGCGGAGGGGCGCAACGTGGGCCGGCAGCTTCTGTCGGAAACCCGCGCGGCGGGCGCCGGCATGCTGATCATCGGCGCCTATCACGACAGTTACGAACGGGAATCCCTGTTCGGTGGCAACTCGCAAGTCGTTGTCGCCGAGGCGGATTTTCCCGTCGTCATGGTTCATTGAGGAGAGAAGGGAGGACAGGCGAAGACTGACTGCAGTACCAAGAATGGGGCAGGCGCCAACCATATCAAGAAACAGCGCGCACCAGCCTCGACACACATGGAGACCATAGGGAGGATAACCATGAATACGTTTAAACTACTCGTTGCGAGTGCATCGGCTCTGGCATTGACGGCGCCGGCGGCGCTGGCGGAATGGCAGCCGAAAAAACCGGTCGAGTTCATCATCATGGCCGGCACCGGCGGTGGCGCGGACCAGATCGCACGCCTGCTGCAAGGCCTGATCCAGAAGAAGGACCTGAGCCCGCGGCCGTTCATCCCGATCAACAAGCCGGGCGGGTCGGGCGCCGAGGCGCTGCGCTACATGCAGGACAAGACGGGCGACAACCACACCGTCATGATGACGCTGAACAGCTTCTACACCACGCCGATCATCCAGGAGGACCTGGGCATCGACGTGACCGAGTTCACGCCGATCGGCCTGATGGCGATGGACACGTTCCTGCTGTGGGTCAACACCGACCGCGAGGACATCACCGATCTCGACAGCTTCAACGCGGCCGTGTCCGAAGCGGGCAAGGACTGGAAAGTCGGCGGCACCGGGTCGGGCCAGGAAGACAGCGTTCTGACCGCGATGATGGAAGCCGAGTTCGGCTATGACGTGACCTACATCCCGTTCCCGGGCGGTGGCACGGTGGCCAAGAACCTCGTGGGCAACCAGATCGACAGCACGGTGAACAACCCCGCCGAGCAGATGGAGTTCTGGCGCGCGGGCAACACCAAGCCGCTCGTGCAGTTCTCGGCCGAGCGGATGGCTGCCTTCCCGGACGTGCCGACGGCCAAGGAGCTGGGCGTGGAGATCGAGTACTACATGCAGCGCTCGGTCAACGGCCCGCCGGACATGGATCCGGAAGCGGTGGAATGGTACGTGAACCTGTTCCAGGAGCTGTTCGACAGCGAGGAATGGCAGGCGTTCTGCAAGTCCGATGGTTTGACCTGCGAGACGATGATGAAAGGCGAGGACCTTGCCACGTTCCACGCGAACCAGAAGGTCGCGCACGAGAAGCTGATCGAAAAGGTCGGCGCCGCGTCCATCACCGGCGAATAAGACAGTCCTGAAAACAGCGGGGTCCGGATGTACCGGGCCCTGCACCTGGATGCCTGACGATCCGGGCGCGGGCAGATTCGTCCGGCAGGGACACGCCCCCTCGAAAGATCGCAAACGATTTATACGGAGCCAAAGAGAATGACGGTCCGGACAGCGGAACTTCTGATGGCCATCACGACACTGATAGTGTCGCTCGGCCTGATGCTAAACGTATACACAGACGACCTCAGTATCGGCTGGGTCAGGGGCAGAGGTCCCGGTGCAGGCATGTGGCCGTTCTGGTTGTCGGCGGGGATGGCCTTGGCTTCCGTCGCCACACTCGTGCGGTGGGCGCAGAAAAAGACGCCCGAGTCGCGCAGCACCGATCCCTACATCTCGAAAGACACGATTTTCCTCGTGTCGATCTCGGCGGGGTCGATCCTGGCACTGCTGATCATGATGACGTTCATCGGCACCTACCTGGCGCTGATCGTCTTTATGCTCTTCTTCGTGCGCTTCATGGGGCGGCATTCCTGGCCAATGACCCTGGCATTCGCAATCGGCACACCGATCTTCGTCTACCTGCTCTTCGAGGTGGCCCTGACGAAGTATTTGCCGAAGGGTCTGCCGATCTTCGAGGACGGTTTCCTCTGGATCGACAACTTCCGCTACGAATGGTTCTACTGAGAGGTCTGACGACAAATGGAAACGATACTTGTATCATTGACAGCAGGCCTTCTTGAGGCGTTTCAGCCCCTGAACCTGATGATGATTTTCGCGGGCTGCCTTGCGGGGCTGTTCGTGGGCTGTATGCCGGGCCTCGGCTCGGTCAACGGGGTGGCGATCCTGCTGCCCATCACCTTCCTGGTGCCGCCGACGACGGCGATCATCTTCCTTGCCGCGCTCTATTACGGGGCGATGTACGGGGGGGCGATCAGTTCGATCACCCTGGGCATTCCAGGGGCCTCGACGGCCGTGGCGACGGTGTTCGATGGGCGACCTATGGCCCAGGCCGGCAAGGCCGACCAGGCGCTCATGGCCGCGGCCATCGCGTCGTTCATCGGCGGCACGGTCTCGATCGTCCTCTTCACGCTTTTCGCGCCGCCTCTGGCTGCCTTCGCGCTGAAGTTCGGACCACAGGAGGAGTTCGCGCTGATGCTGTTGGCCTTCGCCACCTTCATCGGGCTGGGCGGGGACGACATACCCAAGACGATCTTCTCGATCCTTCTGGGCCTCGTGCTGGCCGCGGTCGGCTTCGACATCATCTCGGGCAGCCCGCGCCTGATCTTCTTCGACATGGTCGAATTCCAGCGCGGCATCGGCTTCCTCGTGCTGGCGATCGGCATCTACGGTGTGGGCGAGATGCTTTGGACGCTGGAATCCACCAGCGGCAAGGTCCAGATGCACAACGTCAAGATCTCGATGTCGCGGATGAAGGCCAACTTCAAGCAGATCCGGGAATACATCAACTCGACCTGGGTCGGCTCGTTCCTCGGCTTCTTCGTGGGCACGCTGCCCGCGGCGGGGGCCACCCCTGCGGCGCTGATGTCCTATGGTCTCAGCAAGACCTTCTCGAAGGATCCCGACAGCTTCGGCAAGGGTAACGTGGCCGGTGTGGCCGCGCCTGAATCGGCGAACAACGCGGCCTCGACGGGCTCGATGCTGCCGATGATCACGCTGGGCATTCCCGGCTCGCCCACCACGGCGATCCTGCTGGGCGGCATGATCATCTGGGGCTTGCGCCCCGGCCCGCTGTTGTTCACCGAGAGCCCGGATTTCGTCTGGGGCCTGATCGGCTCGATGTACGTGGCCAACGCGGTGACGGTGATCCTGAACATCGCGCTTATCCCGATCTTCATCCGGGTTCTTGCGATGCCGTTCACCCTGCTGACGCCGATCATCTTCACGCTCTGCGTGCTGGGGGTCTTCGCCACGACCGACCGGATGTTCGACACCTGGATCATGCTGATCATCGGCGTGGTGGGCTACCTGATGCGGAAGTTGAACTACCCGGTGGCGCCGGCGGTTCTGGCCATCGTTCTGGGGCCCTTGGCCGAACGGTCGCTGCGCCAGTCGCTGATCTCGGCTCAGGGTGACGCGACCACGTTCATCACCCGCCCGATCTCGCTGGTCTGCATCTGCCTTGCACTGGCGCTGGTCTTGTTCCCGGTCGTGCAGCGCATCATGCGCAAGCGCAAGAAGGCGGCGGAAAGCCAGGCCTGATACGGGCCACGCAGCTTACCGCGACGCCCAACGCCTGCCCCCTGATCTCCCGGGGGGCAGGCTTTTTTACGCCGTCAGCTTTCGTAGCGGGTGGAGCCGCGCCGGTTGGCGTCGATCGGCAGGTTGATGAACAACGGTTGGTGCGCGCGCTGCGAACAGGCCTGGCGCGGACAAAGCTGACAGTTGATGCCGATCGGCTGATAAAGCGTCGGATCGTCGATCTTGAAGCTGGCGGCATAGCGGAGGCGGTGCGCGTGCCGGGCCTCGCATCCCAGCGTCAGCGTCAGGCGCCGATCCTGGGTTTCCGCGCTGAACACGGGCCGGTGGACCGTCCGGCTGATCGAGAAGAACTGCTGCCCGTCCGGCATCTCGACGAATTGCGGAAAGATCACGCCGGGCACCGAAAAGGCGGCGTGCACGTTCCACACCGGGCAGGCCCCGCCATATTCCGCCAGATCGAACGACGTCGCATTGAACCGCTTGGTCACGTTGCCCGCACGGTCCAGCCGCAACAGGAAGAACGGTATCCCCTGCGCCTTGTCGCGCTGCATTGTCGTCAGGCGGTGGCAGACCTGCTCGAACGTCACGCCGAAGGCCAGCGCGATGCGGTCGATGTCATAGCCCGTCTCCTCGGCGGTCTTCAGGAACGGCTCGTAGGGCATCAGGAACGCGGCGGCGAAATAATTGCCAAGTTCGACCTCAAGCCGGGGCTGGACCCGTTCGGGGTCGGCCTGGGCGTTCCGGGCCATCTTGGCAATCATCCGGCCCTCTGTCAGGAAAGCCAGCACATGCGCCATCTGGAATGCGCGGTTCTCTGTATTGAGCGCTTGCGACAGATGCAGCGTGCGACTCTTCTCGTCGTAGATCCGAAGCGATTCGCCCATTTCTTCCAGCGGCCGGACCTCGGCGGACACACCGTGGTGTTTCCTGAGCCCCGCGCGCATGTCCACAAAGA
This sequence comes from Roseovarius sp. MMSF_3298, assembly GCF_030733705.1. Taxonomy (NCBI): domain Bacteria; kingdom Pseudomonadati; phylum Pseudomonadota; class Alphaproteobacteria; order Rhodobacterales; family Roseobacteraceae; genus Roseovarius; species Roseovarius sp. MMSF_3298. The sequence goes on along the minus strand of NZ_JASHIN010000012.1, from coordinate 133,282 downwards.
GCGATTCGGGCGCGACCGGAATCTCGCGCCGGGCATTTTCGGCGGCCACCTCGAGCACGGCGAAATAATTGCTGTTCTTGCGAAAAAAATCGTGGATCGCGTTTTCGGGCGAGGCGTTCAGCATCTGTTCGTCCCGGCCATCCATCCCGCCGCGCATGATAAGTCTCAGCGCAGCGCGATGCGCCCGGTGCAGTTGCAGGAAATGATCGACAAGCGCAGGGGCGCGGTCGATCGCGCTGCGCAGCTCCTGCACGTCCGGCGGATCGCCTTCCAGCGTGGTGTCGCCGAAGGCGTTGCGCAGGTCGGCCAGCATATGGGCGCTATCGTCTTTTGTCAGTTCCTTGACGTCCACTTCGAACGTCTCGGAAATGGCCAGAAGCATTTTGACCGAGAGGCTTCTCTGGTTATTTTCCAAGAGGTTAACATAGGCCGGGCTGATCCCGATACGCTCGGCGACTTCTGCTTGGGTCATATCGCGAGCGATGCGCATCTGGCGCAGCTTTGGTCCGATGAAAGTCTTCGACATGGGGTTAACTTTACAAAATTACAGAATAGTGGAGTGTAAGTATTATCAATAACACATTTACACGAATTTTGTAGAAGAATCTGTTCACGCAATTATGTTGCGCAGTGAATAACAAGGAGATCGCATCATGGCTCGCAAGGTTCTTATTCTGGGCGCATCCTACGGCTCGCTGCTGGGCACGAAACTGCTGATGGCCGGCCAGGACGTCACGCTGGTCTGTCGCCAGGCGACGGCCGACATCATCAACGAGCACGGCACCGAAGTGCGCATCAAACTTCGCGACGAAGACGAGCACCGCGCGTTCAAATCCGGCGACCTGCCCGGCACGCTGGATGCAAAGGCACCCGGCGACGTGATCCCCGAAGACTATGACCTCGTGGCCCTCGCCATGTCCGAACCGCAATACGGCAACGACGAGATCTCGAAGCTGATGAAGCGGATTGCGGCGGCCGAGCGGCCCTGCATGTCGATCATGAACATGCCGCCGCTGCCGTATCTGAAGCGCATCGAAAAGCTGGATGCCGACGCGCTGCGGCCAGCATTCAACAGCATTGAGCCGTGGGAGGGTTTCAAGCCGGGCCTCGTCTCGCTTTGCAGCCCCGACCCGCAGGCGTTCCGCCCGCCCGAGGAGGGCCCCAACGTGCTGCACGTCGGTCTGCCCACCAACTTCAAGGCTGCACCTTTCGAAGACCCGGCGCATACCGCCATCGTGCGCGAGTTGGAGGAGAAGATCGAAGCGGTGCGCGTGGATGGTAAAGATGTGCCCGTCAAGCTTCGGCTGTTCGACTCGCTGTTCGTGCCGTTCGCGAAATGGGCCATGCTTCTGACCGGCAACTACCGTTGCGTTCAGCGCGACGGCGCGCGTCCCATCAAGGAAGCCGTGCACGGCGACCTCCTGGAGTCGCAGTCGATCTACAAAAAGGTATGCGACCTTGTCACGGCGCTTGGGGCAGACGAAGAGGATCAGGTTCCCTTCGAAAAATATGCGAATGCCGCGAACGGCCTCTTGAAGCCATCCTCCGCCGCGCGTGCCATCGAAAGCGGTGCCGAGGAGATCGAGCGCGTGGATCTGCTGGTCAAGCTGATTGCGGACCAGATGGGGCAGCCAATGGCAGAAGCCGACGAGACCGCCGAGATCATTGATACCCGGCTGGCGGAAAACCGGCGCAAGGCGGCCGCCTGACTTTCCCGAACTGAAGGCAACTGGACCGCCCCGTGATGTATGTCACCGGGGCGGTCTTGTTTTTGGGCCGGGTTCAGCCAGCCAGGACGGTGACGTGTCTTTTACGGACCCAACCTGAGCTGCAAGCCAATGGCCTTTCTGGTCGCAAAGCCAAAGGCGTTTGTCCGGTTCAAACCGATCGGTCTGTCCGTCACCCGTGCTCGGGCCGGCACCAACCGAAAGCGTGTAATCGCCCAGGGAATCCGCCCCACTGACCGCGCCGCGGCGCATTCCGGTTGCGTTTGACCCATCGCATCCCGCATCTTGTTCCAAAAGGGACCGGGTCTCAGCACTTCCGGGTCTGCAAAGCTAACAGCCAGAGGAGTTTCCACTTGGCATTTGCGTTGTCCAACATCCTTGCCGCGCGACGGACGATTGCGGGAATTGCCGACAACACCCCGTTCGTGCCGTCCCCCTTCATGACGCAGAAGTCGGGCGCGGAATTCCTGATGAAGCTCGAGAACATGCAGCCTATCGGCGCGTTCAAGCTGCGCGGCGCGGTGAACGCGGTGATGAACCTGCCGGAGGATGTTGAAGGCGTCACGTGCTGTTCGACCGGGAACCACGGGCGCGGCGTGGCCTATGCCGCCGCGCACCGCGGACTGCGCGCCGTGGTCTGCATGTCGAACCTGGTGCCGCAGGCCAAGGTGGACGGCATAAAGGCCCTGGGCGCCGAGGTGCGGACCTGCGGTAAAAGCCAGGACGACGCCTTGGCCGAAAGTCTGAGGCTGGTCGAGGCCGAGGGTCTGGTGGAAATTTCACCCTTCGACGATCCGCATGTCATCGCAGGGCAGGGGACCATCGGGCTGGAAATGTTGCAGGCGCGTCCCGATCTGGGCACGATCCTTGTGCCATTGTCAGGCGGCGGGTTGGCGGCGGGCGTTGCCGTCGCGGCAAAAACGATCAACCCGCAGATCAAGGTCATCGGCGTCAGCATGGATCGAGGCGCCGCCATGCATGCTTCCATTGCCGAGGGTCGGCCTGTCGAGGTCGAAGAGGTCGCAAGCCTCGCGGATAGCCTTGGAGGCGGGATCGGGATGAACAACAAGCTGTCTTTCGCCCTGTGCCGCGATTACCTCGATGACACCGTGCTGGTGACCGAGGAAGAGATCTATCACGCCATGCAGGTGCTGTTCTACGAGGACCGGATCGTGGCGGAAGGGGCGTGCGTTGTCGGAATCGCCGCGCTTCTGGCTGGCAAATTACCAGAGATGCCGGGGCCGATCGGTACGATTATCACGGGCCGCAACCTCGATATGGGAATGTTTCACCGAATCATGGCCGGTGAGGACATTCAGCTTGGCGACACGCTGGTGAAAGGGAACACCTATGTCACATGAAATCCAGATCGTGACCGAGGCCGAATTGCGCGCGGCGATCCGGCTTGACGTGGACATGGTCGATGTCATCGAACGCGCCTTCGCCGCGCTGGCGGGCGGCGATGTCGTGATGCCGCCAATCCTTTCCATGGACCTGCCGCAGGTCAACGCCGAAGTCGACGTGAAAACCGCGTATATCCCCGGCTTCGACGGTTTCGCCATCAAGGTCAGCCCCGGCTTTTTCGACAACCCGGCACTGGGTCTTGCCAGCCTTAACGGCCTGATGATCCTGTTTTCAGCCAAGACGGGCCTGGTCGAAGCGGTCTACCTGGACAACGGCTATCTGACCGACATCCGCACGGCGGCCGCGGGTGCGGTGGCCGCGTGGCACCTCGCCCCGGACACGATTGAGACAGCAGGCGTCATCGGAACCGGCGTGCAAGCGCGGCTTCAGATGCAGGCCGCACATCTGGTCCGTCCTTTCAAGCGTGTGCTCGTGCACGGGCGAGACGCCGACAAGGCCGCCGCCTGTGCCGAGGATCTTGCCGCGGCACTGGAAATCGAGGCTGAGGCCGTCACCGATCCCGCCGCGCTGGTGGCCGACAGCCAGCTTGTCGTCACCACCACGCCAGCGCGATCCCCGGTGCTGATGGCCGACTGGCTTCATCCCGGTCTTCACATCACCGCCATGGGCTCGGACCAGGAAGGCAAGAACGAGATCGACCCGCAGGCCATCGCGGCCGCGGACCTTTACGCCTGTGATCGGGTCAGCCAATGTGAAACCAGCGGCGAGCTGGAAGCCGCCCGGGCCGCGGGGGTTCTGACGGGCGCCACCCCGCCGGAGCTGGGAGACATCATTGCCGGCAAGGCCCGGGGCCGACAGTCGGCGCAGGACATCACCATCTGCGATCTCACCGGCACCGGGGCGCAGGATACCGCTATCGCCAGTCACGTCCGCGCGGCACTGCCCGATGCGGGCACGCGTATTCGGACCTGACCCGACCATGACACGGCTGGACGCGCGCGATATCGAGATCCTCAAGGTCCTGACCGAGGACGGACGGATCACGAAAGCCGCGCTTGCCGAGCGTGTGGGCTTGTCGGCCTCGCCGTGCTGGGAAAGACTGAAGCGGCTGGAAAAGGCGGGTCTGATAAGCGGCTACCGCGCCGAGATCGCTTTGCGGAAAATCGGCCCGCACGTAACGGTCTTCGTGGCCGTGGAGCTGACCGATCATACCGCCGCGACATTCCGCATTTTCGAGGATGCCGTGCAGCAGTATCCGCAGATCGTCGCCTGCTGGGGCATCGGCGGCGGCTATGATTACCTGATGCAGATCGTGACCCCCGACATCAATGCCTATCAGCGGCTTGTCGACCAGATGCTCAACGACCGGATCGGGATGGCGCGGTATTTCAGCTATGTCGTGACCAAGCCGGTCAAGGGCCTGACCGCCCCGCCCATCGACGTGATTCTGGGTGCGCAGTAGATTCTTCTGTGCCTGCTGCAATTTGCAGAAAAATCCACTTCCACGGCAGGTTCATTCAGGCTCACCCATTGCCCAAACCATATAAAACCTCCGCAAGTCAAAGGAGGACACAATGCCCGACACGTCTTTGCGCCTGATCGAAGACCTGCGCCTCGTGCGCAACTTTTCCTATGTTGGTGGCAAATGGGTCGCCGCCGCCGATGGCAGCACCCTGACCGTGACAGATCCCGCCGATGGCGCGGTCGTTGGCGAGGTTGCCAGCCTTTCTGCCGATGAAAGCGCCGAGGCCGTCACCGTCGCCCAGCACGCCTTTCCGAAGTGGTCGTCCATGCTGCCACAGGACCGCTCCGCGATCCTGCGCCGGTGGTTCGACCTGATCATCGAGAACCGAGAGGACCTCGCCAAGCTGATGGTCGCCGAACAGGGCAAACCCCTGTCCGAGGCGCGGGGCGAGATCGACTACGCCGCGTCCTTCGTCGAATTCTACGCTGAAGAGGCAAAGCGCCCCAACATCGAGGGCGTCACCAGCCATCTGAACACCGCCGAGGTCGAACTGTGGCTTGAACCCGTGGGCGTCGTGGCGCTGATCACGCCGTGGAACTTCCCCTCGGCCATGCTGACGCGCAAGGCCGCCGCGGCCCTTGCCGCCGGCTGCACCATCGTTGCGCACCCCAGCCATGAAACACCGTTCTCGGCGCTGGCACTGGCCGAATTGGCCGAACGCGCGGGCGTCGCGCCGGGGGTATTCAACGTCGTCACGGGCCGCGCCTCGACCGTGGTGCCGCCATGGACCGACGACTCGCGGGTGCGGGCCCTGTCCTTCACCGGCTCGACCGAGGTCGGGCGGCTGCTCTACCGCGCGTCGGCGGAAACCGTGAAGAAGCTGGTGATGGAACTGGGCGGACATGCCCCGGTGATCGTGTTCGACGATTGCGACCTCGATCATGCCGTCGCCGAGACCATCAAGGCCAAGTTCGCCACGTCCGGTCAGGACTGCCTGGGCGCGAACCGCATCTATGTCCAGCGCGGCATCTACGATGAATTCTGCACGCGTTTCACCAACGCGACACAGGCGCTGACGATTGGCGTCGGCATGGATGACTGCGATCTCGGCCCGCTGATGAACGAAGGCGCCGTCGCCAAGCAGGAGGCGCATGTCGCCGACGCCTTGGAAAAAGGCGCGAAACTGGCCTGCGGCGGCAAGCGTAATCCGCTCGGGCGGCTGTTCTACGACGCGACCGTGCTGACCGATGTTCCGGACGAGGCCGAGATCATGCGCGAGGAAACCTTTGGGCCCGTCGCGCCGATCACGCCGTTCGAGACCGAGGACGAAGCCATCCGCCGTGCCAACGACACTGAATACGGCCTTGTGGCTTACGTCCACGCCCACGACCCGCGCCGCATCTACCGGCTGAGCCGTGCGCTGCAGTTCGGCATGGTCGCGGTCAACCGCACCAAGGTCACCGGCGCGCCGATCCCGTTCGGCGGGGTCAAGCAATCCGGCCTTGGCCGCGAGGGCGCCCGAAAGGGCATGGAAGAGTTCATGGAAATCAAATACGTCTGCCGCGATTGGGGCTAAGGAGAGTACGAATGCTGAAGAACGATCAACTTGACCAGTGGGACCGCGAGAACTTTTTCCATCCCTCGACCCACCTGGCGGAATTCGCCCGGGGTGAGGCGCCGCAGCGCATCGTGACCGGTGGCTCCGGCTGTCATATCGAGGACCGCGACGGCAACCGTCTGCTCGACGCTTTTGCGGGGCTTTACTGCGTGAACGTCGGCTATGGCCGGCCCGAGATTGCCGACGCCATCGCCGAACAGGCCCGCGAGCTGGCCTATTACCACGCCTATGTCGGCCACGGCACCGAGGCGGCGATCACGCTCGCCAAGATGGTGCTGGACCGCGCGCCGGACCACATGTCGAAAGTCTATTTCGGCCTGTCGGGCTCGGACGCCAACGAGACCAACATCAAGCTGGTCTGGTACTACAACAACATCCGTGGGCTTCCGCAGAAGAAAAAGATCATCTCGCGCTGGCGCGGCTATCACGGCTCGGGCCTGATGACCGGCTCGCTGACCGGGCTGCACCTCTTTCACCAGAAGTTCGACCTGCCGCTGGCGCAGGTGCTGCACACCGAGGCGCCCTATTACTATCGCCGCGCCGATGTGAACCAGACCGAGGAACAGTTCGTCGCTCATTGCGTGGCCGAGCTGGAGGCGCTGATCGAACGCGAGGGGGCCGACACCATCGGCGCCTTCATCGGCGAGCCCGCGCTGGGTACCGGGGGCCTCGTGCCGCCGCCGGCAGGCTACTGGGCCGCGATCCAGGAAGTGCTGGCCAAGCACGACATCCTGCTGATCGCCGACGAGGTCGTCACCGGCTTTGGCCGCCTGGGCAGCATGATGGGCTCCGATCATTACGGCATCAAGCCCGACATCATCACCATCGCCAAGGGCCTGACCTCGGCTTATGCGCCCCTGTCCGGGTCCATCGTGTCCGACAAGGTCTGGAAAGTGCTGGAACAAGGCACGGATGAGAACGGCCCCATCGGCCACGGCTGGACCTACTCGGCGCACCCGATCGGGGCCGCCGCCGGTGTCGCCAACCTCAAGCTGATCGACGACCTGAAGCTCGTGCAAAACGCCGGCGAGGTTGGGGCCTACTTCAAGAAGGCGCTGACCGAGGCCGTGGGCGACCACGTTCACGTTGGCGAAGTGCGCGGCGAGGGCCTTCTCTGTGCTGTCGAGTTCGTCAAGGACCGCGATGACCGCGTGTTCTTCGACGCCTCCGAGAAGGTCGGCGCACGGCTGGCCGGTGAACTGGTCAAGGAAGGCGTGATTTCACGCGCCATGCCGCAGGGCGATATCCTTGGCTTTGCGCCGCCCTTCTGCATGACCCGCGAAGAGGCAGACGAAGTGGCCACCAAGCTGGGCAAGGTCGTGAAAAACGTGCTGGGCTGAGACCGTCCTGTCGCAATCAATCAAGGCCGCGCCATCCCGGCGCGGCCTTTTTTTGTCCGCCGGCTTGGTTGTTCCGCCGGCTTGGTTGTTCCGCCGGCTTGGTTATTCCGCCGGCGCGAACCCGGTGATCAGCTGTTTCAGCCCCAGCGCCGCCCCGGCGAAGATCGCGAGAAACGCCACCGGCGCGGAAAAGGCCAGCACCGAGAAGGCCGAAACCCCCTGTCCGATGCTGCACCCCACCGCCAAAATCGCACCCGGCCCCATCAACGCCGCACCGAAGATCTGCCGCTTCAATTCGCGCGGGTCCTCGCAGGCTTCCCAGCGGAAATGCCCCTTGAAGCAGGACCCGATGAAGGCCCCGATCACGACGCCCAGCACGGACCCCACGCTGAACGATAGGCTGTTGCCCGAGGCGGTCATCGCGTAATAGATCGTGTCTCCGATGGGCGCGGCAAAGGAATGGGTCTCGATCGGTTCGGCTTCGAACCCCGTCATGGCCACCCAGTAGGTGCCGACCCAGCCAAGCACGATGGCCATGCCCACCACGGCGGCCCAGAACACCATATTCAGCGAGCGCAGCATCCGGGCGCTGGCGAGGGAAAATACCAGGATGGTCCCGCCCAGAAGAAGACCGGTCAGCGCGGGGCCGATGCCCAAATGTACCTGCGCCAACTGGCTGAACCCCTGGGGCGATGTCGCACCTTCCTCGACAGTGAAAAGCCAGACGCGGAAATGGGCCAGCGGGCCGGACATCACCAGGTAGGCCGACAGCCCCATCACGATCACGATCACGAAAGAGCGCAGGTCGCCACCCCCCAGCCGCGCCAGCGCGCCGTAGCCGCAATTGCCCGACAGCGCCATGCCATAGCCGAACATCAGCCCGCCGACGATGGTGCCCAAAGGGTTCCAGACCCTATCGAGATACGCGGTGGCGGTTCCGTCCATCAAGCCGCCGGCCATGGCGAAATGCGTGCCCATGATGGCCACGCCGATTGCGATGCCCCACATGCGGATCCGACGATCATCCGAGGAATAGAGCACGTCCTCGATCGCGCCGAGCGTGCAGAATCTCCCCAGCCGCGCGGCCAGCCCCAAGGCCAGGCCACCCAACAGCCCGATCAAGGCTGCGCTATTGGCTTCGCCCAGAACGTCCAGCATTTTGGTTCCCGTTAAACGACCGGAACCTCTCCTCAATCCCGGTCAGTCTTCCCTGCAAAAGAGGTCATAGACGACCTCCATGATTTGCCGCGGCCTGTCGTCTGTCAAGCTATAGTAGATTGCCTTGCCATCTCGCCGCGGGGTCACCAGACCCTCCAGTCGCAGGCGTGTCAGCTGCTGCGACACCGCCGCCTGGCGGGCCGACAGCAGGTCTTCCAGTTCCGTCACCGACTTCTCGCCAGAGGCAAGATGGCACAGGATCATCAGCCGCCCCTCGTGGCTGATCGCCTTCAGGAAGTTCGACGCGCGCTGGGCGTTTTTCATCATCTTTTCCATGTCCTCGGCGCGCATGTCGGCGTCGAGCACCGGCAACCGCGTTTCGGGCTCTGATGCGTCGGAAGAATTCTGGGGATCGAGTGTCATGGGGTTCTTCAGCCTGTTTTGTCGGGGTCGATGCGCGCCTCTTCCAGCATCATGCCAAGCAGACCCCAGAAGAAATCTTCTCCGGGGTATCCTTCGATCCGGCCCAGTTCGGCTCCGTCCCGGACCAGGATGAAGGTCGGCGTGAAGCGGACGCGCCGGTCGAATTCCACGTCCGGCGATTCGCTGTAAAGATCATAGCGGCGCAGTGGCGCGGCTTGTCCTTCGGGGGTCTTCGGATATTTCGCCGAAACCTCCTCGTTCCACTGGGCACACCAATAACACCCGTCTTCCTCGGCCATGAGCAGATAGGTCTCTGCCAGCATGGGCGCGGGAAGCCAGGTCAGGAAAACGAGCAGGAATGCTCTGATCGCTGCCACGTGAAACTCCGATTGACGGCTTGCTAAAACCGATCATAATCTAATATTCGAATATTTCAAGAGAATGCAACGGGTGAAGGCATGTTTGACGTAACGATCTACGGGGCATTGATCGCGGGGCTGTTGTCCTTCCTGTCGCCCTGCATCCTGCCGATCGTGCCGTTCTACCTCAGTTACCTTGCCGGTGTGGGCATGAACCAGATCACGGCAGAGGCCGAGATCTCGCGCGGGGTCCGCGTGCGCGCCTTCCTCGCGGCGTGTTTCTTCGCGCTTGGCGTGATCACCGTCTTCGTCGGGCTGGGGGCCTCCGCCACCGCCTTCGGCCAGCTGGTGCAGGAGTATTTCGACATCCTGCGCTGGGTCGCCGCGGCGATCATCATCGCGATGGGCCTGCATTTCCTCGGCGTGGTTCGCATCGGCATCCTCTACCGCCAGTTCCGGGCGGATGCCGGCGATACCAGCAATGTCGGCCTTGCTGGCGCCTTCGTGATCGGCCTTGCCTTCGCTTTCGGCTGGACGCCCTGCGTCGGGCCGGTGCTGGCGGCGATCCTGTTCACGGCGGCGGGGCAGGACTCCACGGCGCAGGGCGCCACGCTTCTTTTCGTCTACGGCCTCGGCATGACGCTGCCCTTCATCGCGGCGGCGCTGTTCATCGGGCCATTCATGCGGTTCATGGCGCGGTTCCGCCGCCACCTCGGCCTTGTCGAAAAGATCATGGGCGCGCTGCTTATCCTGTTCGGCGTCCTGATCGCGACCAACTCGGTGAACATCATCGCCCAGTGGATGCTTGAAAATGTCCCCTGGTTCAGCACAATCGGATAAATCACAGGACACAGTCAGATGACCAGAATTTTAGCTTTCATAATAGCCACGCTGATCGCGCTGCCGGTCTTCGCGGCGGAGTTGGGTGACGACGGCCTGCACAAGGCCCCGTGGATGCGCGACACCTTCAAGGATCTTGGCGACGACCTCGAAGAGGCCACCGCCGAGGGCAAGCGACTGCTTGTCCTGATCGAACAGCGCGGTTGCATCTACTGCACCAAGATGCACGAGGAAGTGTTCGTCGTCCCCGAGATCGAGCAGTTCATCGAGGAGAACTATTTCGTGGTGCAGATCAACATGTTCGGCGATGTCGAAGTGACCGATTTCGACGGCGAGGCGATGGCCGAGAAAGATGCCGTGCGCCGCTGGAACGCCATGTTCACGCCGACGATGATGTTCTTCCCGGAGGAATCCGAAGGCGAGCTGCCTGCCGACGAGCTGGCGGTTGTCACCATGCCCGGCGCGTTCGAGAAGGGAACCACGCTGAACCTGCTGCGCTGGGTCGTCGAAAAGGGCTATGAAGGTGACGAGCCGTTTCAGAAATACCTTGCGCGCAAGTTGGCCGAATGAATTTACGCTGCACAAGCAAGGTGATCCGCCTCATTTTCTACGAACGCAAACAAATTTAAAAATTCGCTTAATTGAATTTGTTGTTGCGTGAATCGCTTTTGTGTGTGCAAGTATACAGTAACTGTCATACGGGAGGGCACATGACACGTCTAACTGCTTTTGTATCCGCGGCCGCGCTATTCGCGACCGTTGCGGCTGCGGAAACCATCGCACCGCAAGACGTCGAATACGTCGATGGTGCGGTTGAAACTTCGCTGACCGGCCAGCCCGGTGACCCCGAGGCGGGCGCCGTGCTGATGAACAAGGGGGCGGGCAACTGCATCGCCTGCCACATGATCTCTGATCAGTCGCATCTTCAGTTTCACGGCGAAATCGGCCCGCCGCTCGATGGTGTCGCCGACCGCTGGAGCGAGGCCGAGATCCGCGGTATCGTGGCCAACGCCAAGGTCATGTTCGAGGGCACGATGATGCCGGCCTTCTACAAGGTCGATGGCTTCACGCGCCTGGGCGACGCCTATACCGGCGAAGCGCACGAAGGTGAGGTCGAGCCGCTGCTGACCGGCCAGCAAATCGAAGACGTCGTCGCCTACCTGATGACGCTCAAATACGAATAACTCAGATTCTGGAGGACAAGATGGAACTGAATCGCCGAAAGATGCTGGTGCTTGGCACCGCAGGCGCAGCCGTGACGGCCTTCGGCGCGCTGCCGGCCTTCGCGTCGGCCACCGAAGACGCAATCGCGAAGTTCACCGGCGGCGCCGATGTGGGCGAGGGTGGTGTCGAACTGACCGCGCCTGAAATCGCCGAGAACGGCAACACCGTGCCGATCGAGGTCAGCGCCCCGGGTGCGGTGGCGATCTCGATCTTCGCCGATGGCAACCCGACGCCGCCCGTGGCGACGTTCAAGTTCGGCCCGCTGGCCGCGTCGCAATTCGCGTCGACCCGTATCCGCCTTGCCGGCACGCAGAACGTCATCGCCGTCGCCCAGATGGAAGATGGCTCGTTCAAGCAGGCATCGGCAAACGTCAAAGTCACCATCGGCGGCTGCGGCGGCTGAGTAGAGGACAAGGAGATTAGAACATGGCCGAAGGTGTAAAACCCCGCGTCAAGGTCCCGAGCAAGGCAAGCGCCGGTGATACGATCACCATCAAGACGCTAATCAGCCACCAGATGGAAAGCGGTCAGCGCAAGGATGATGACGGCAACACCATCCCGCGCTCGATCATCAACCGCTTCGTTGTCGACTTCAACGGCGAGAACGTGATCGACGTGGCGATGGAGCCGGCGATCTCGACCAACCCCTTCTTCGAGTTCGAGGCGACCGTGCCCGAAACCGGTGACTTCAAGTTCACCTGGTACGACGATGACGGGTCCGTCTACGAAGAGACCAAGACGGTTACGGTCGGATAAGGCGCCCCGGCGTCAGGGAGGATAACATGACAAGAACGACTGTAACGGGTGGACGTTTGATCATGGCAGCAGCCGCCAGCGTGTTCGCGCTGGCTGCCTATGCCGGGCCCGACGATGACGAACTGGTCGTCAACGGCGATATCGAGATGGTCACCAAGACCGATGCGCCCGATCATATGGATGCCATCGACACGATCTATTCGGGCTGGCGGTTCCGCTCGGACGAAACGCAGGCGGTGCAAGCGGACGATTTCGACAACCCGGCGATGCTCTGGGTGGAACAGGCCGCCGAGGTCTGGAACACCGCGGAAGGGTCCGAGGGCAAGTCCTGCGCGTCGTGCCACAACGAGGTCGACAGCATGGCTGGCGTCAAGGCGGTCTATCCCAAGTGGAACGAGGATGCCGGCGAAGTCCGCACGATCGAGATGCAGGTCAACGACTGCCGCGAGAACCGTATGGGCGCCGAGCCGTGGAAATATGCCGGCGGCGACATGACCAACATGTCAGCCCTTCTGGCGTCGGTGTCGCGCGGCATGCCCGTGAACGTGGCCATCGACGGTCCCGCCCAGTCCACCTGGGAAAAGGGCAAGGAGATCTACTATACCCGGTTCGGCCAGCTAGAACTCAGCTGCGCCAACTGCCACGAGGACAACTGGGGCAACATGATCCGCGCGGACCATCTCAGCCAGGGTCAGATCAACGGCTTTCCGACCTACCGTTTGAAGAACACCAAGCTGAACGCCGTGCAGTCCCGATTCAAGGGCTGCATCCGCGACACCCGGGCACACACCTTCTCGCCCGGCAGCCCGGAATTCGTGGCGCTCGAGCTTTATGTCGCCTCGCGCGGCAACGGCCTCAGCGTCGAAGGACCTTCGGTCCGCAACTAGACTCAATTCAAGGCTCCGTCATAACGGCGGGGCCTTTTTCATTCGCGCTATATTCAAATATGCGCATATGTCTCAAAGGGTGAGCTACACATGATTTCGCGCAGGGATTTTCTACAGGTCGGCATGGCGGCATCGGCCTTGGTCGGGGCCTCGGGCTTCGGCAACTGGGCCAAGCTGGCCGCACAACAATCACTGACCCAGGACCAGCTCTTGCAGTTCGACACGTTCGGCAACGTGTCCCTGATCCACGTCACCGACATCCACGCGCAACTGAAGCCGATCTATTTCCGCGAACCTTCGGTCAATATCGGCGTGGGCGAGAACAAGGGCGAGGTGCCGCATGTCACCGGCGCCGATTTCCGCCGCCTTTACGGGATCGAGGATGGCAGCCCCAGCCACTATGCGCTCAGCAGCGGCGACTTCACGTCGCTCGCCCGTGAATACGGCCGCGTCGGCGGGCTCGACCGCGTCGCGACCGTCGTGAACGCCATTCGCGCCGACCGCCCCGACGCCATCCTGCTCGATGGTGGCGACACGTGGCACGGCTCCTACACCTGCTATCACACCCAGGGCCAGGACATGGTCAACGTGATGAACGCGCTCAAACCGGATGCGATGACATTCCACTGGGAATTCACGTTGGGGTCCGATCGCGTGGCCGAGCTCGTCTCCTCTCTCCCGTTTGCCGCGCTCGGCCAGAATATCTTCGACGCCGAGTGGGACGAACCCACCGATCTCTTCCCGCCCTACACGATGTTCGAACGCGGCGGCACCAAGATCGCGGTGATCGGCCAGGCCTTCCCCTACATGCCCATCGCCAACCCCGGCTGGATGTTCCCGGAATACGCCTTTGGCATCCGGGATGAGAACATGCAGGAAATCGTCGACCAGGTCCGCAACGAAGGCGCGGAATGCGTCGTCGTGCTCAGCCATAACGGCTTTGACGTGGACAAGAAGATGGCAACCGTGGTTAGCGGCATCGACGTGATCCTGTCGGGCCACACGCACGACGCGCTGCCGGAACCTGTCCTGTCGGGCGAGACGCTCATCATCGCCTCGGGCAGCAACGGCAAGTTCGTCAGCCGCGTCGACCTCGATATCCGCGACGGCCGGATGATGGGCTACCGCCACAAGCTGATCCCGATCTTCTCGGACGTGATCGAACCCGATGCCCAGATGACCGCGCTGATCGACGCTGAGCGCGCACCCTACGAGGACAAGCTGTCGGAGGTGATCGGCCAGACCGAGAGTCTGCTTTACCGTCGCGGCAACTTCAACGGCAGCTGGGACGACCTGATTTGCGACGCGCTTCTGTCCGAGCGCGATGCCGAAATCGCGCTCAGCCCCGGCGTCCGCTGGGGCCCGTCCCTGATCCCCGGCCAGGACATCACCCGCGAGGATATTTGGAACGTCACCTCCATGACCTATGGCGAGGCGTATCGCACCGAAATGACGGGTGAATTCCTCAAGGTCGTTCTGGAAGACGTGGCCGACAACATCTTCAACCCCGATCCCTATTACCAGCAGGGCGGCGACATGGTTCGCACCGGCGGTCTTGGTTACAGCATCGACGTCAGTGCGCCGCAGGGCGAGCGGATCAGCAACATGACCCTGCTCAGCAGCGGCGAGCCGATCGACCCCTCGCGCAACTACGTCATCGCGGGCTGGGCCTCGGTCAACGAGGGCACAGAAGGGCCGCAGATCTGGGACGTGGTCGAAAGCCACATCAGGAAAATGGGCACCGTCACGGTGCAGGAAAACGACAGCGTCGAAGTGACCGGCGTCTGAGCATTCATCAAGGGAGCGTTCAGCCATGAATGATCTTTTCAAATCACCGTCTCGCCGCGCCTTCCTGCGTGGCAGCGCGGCGGCGGTCGCAGGCTCCGTGGCCGGCGCGGCCTCGGCACAAGATCCCGATCCGCTGATCACCGAGGTTCAGGACTGGGCCGCGATCACCGGCGAGGGCGTCGACGAAACCCCCTATGGCCTGCCGATCCGGTTCGAGGACGACGTGGTGCGCCGCAACGTGCCGTGGCTGACCGCCGACCCGATCAGCTCGATCAACTTCACGCCGATCCACGCGCTGGACGGCACCATCACTCCGCAAGGCTGCGCGTTCGAGCGTCACCATTCCGGCGCTATCGAACTGGCCAAGGACGACTACCGCCTGATGATCAACGGCCTCGTGGATAAGCCCCTGGTCTTTCACTACGCCGATCTCGAGCGCTTCCCGCGCGAAAACCACGTCTATTTCTGTGAATGCGCGGCCAATACCGGCATGGAATGGGCGGGCGCACAGCTGAACGGCGTGCAGTTCACCCACGGCATGATCCACAACATGGAATATTCCGGCGTCACCCTGCGCACCCTGCTGGAAGAGGCGGGTCTCGATGCCGCCGGCGACCTTTCGGACAAGTGGGTCTATGTCGAAGGCGCCGACGCGTCCTCGAACGGTCGGTCCATTCCAATGGAAAAGGCTTTGGACGACTGCCTCGTCGCCTTCAAGGCCAATGGCGAGGCGCTGCGCAAGGAACACGGCTACCCGGTGCGCCTTGTCGTGCCGGGCTGGGAAGGCAACATGTGGGTCAAGTGGCTGCGCCGGATCGAGGTCATGGACGGCCCCGTGGAAAGCCGCGAGGAGACGTCGAAATACACCGACGTTCTGGCCGACGGCACGGCCCGCAAATGGACCTGGGTGATGGATGCCAAGTCGGTCATCACCTCCCCCAGCCCGCAATCGCCCATCAGCCACGGTCCTGGCCCGCTGGTCATCTCGGGCCTCGCCTGGTCTGGCCACGGCAAGATCACCCGTGTCGATGTCTCCCGCGATGGCGGCGTCACGTGGGAAACCGCCCGCCTCGGCACCCAGGGTGATGCCAAGGCGCTGACCCGCTTCTACCTCGACACCACCTGGGACGGCGGGGAAATGCTGCTCCAGGCCCGCGCGATGGACGAGACGGGCTATGTCCAGCCGACCAAGGCGCAACTCCGCGAGGTGCGCGGCGAAAACTCGATCTACCACAATAACTGCATCCAGACCTGGCACGTCAAAGCCAACGGGGAGGCCGAAAATGTCGAAGTTTCTTAAGATATTCGCACCCGCCGCCGGTGGCGCCGCGGGCGTCCTGACGATGGCCTACGTGCTGGCCGACCAGTTCGTCGTGGACATCCCCTCGATTGCCCCAGTGCTCGTGTCACAGGCCAATGCCGCCTCGACCGATGCGGCAAGCGACAGCACCACGGAAGAAACCCAAGCAGCCGCAACCGAAACACCCGAAGGCGGCTTTGGCCTGGGCCGGGAAGCACTGCCCGAGGAAATCGCCGCCTGGAACGTCGACGTGCGCCCCGGCGGCATCGGCCTGCCCGAAGGCCGCGGCGACGTGGAAACCGGCGAACAGGTCTTCGCCGAGGCCTGCGCCGTCTGTCACGGCGACTTCGCCGAGGGCGTCGGCAACTGGCCGGTGCTGGCGGGCGGCTTCGACACGCTCGACAACAAGGACCCTGTGAAAACCGTCGGCTCCTACTGGCCGTACCTGTCGACCGTCTGGGATTACGTGCACCGCTCAATGCCCTTCGGGAACGCGCAGTCGCTCAGCCCCGATGAGGTCTACGCGATCACCGCCTACATCCTCTATTCAAACTACCTGGTCGAAGACGATTTCGAGCTCAGCCACGAAAACTTCGCCGAGTTCGAGATGCCCAACGCGGATGGCTTCATCGTCGATGACCGTCCCGAAACCGAATACACCATCTGGCGTACCGAGCCCTGCATGGAAGGCTGCAAGGACAGCGTCGAGATCACCATGCGCGCCTCCGTCGTCGACGTGACGCCCGAGGAAGAAGCCGCCGCCGAACCCGCCGCCGAAGAAGCGGCGGAGGAGGTCGAGATGGCCGCCGCAGACCCCGAACCCACCGAGACGGCCGCGCCAGCGGCTGAGGCCTCCGCTGGCCCCGATCCCGAACTGGTGGCGGCGGGCGAAAAGGTCTTCCGCAAGTGCAAGGCCTGCCACATGGTGGGCGAAGGCGCCAAGAACCGCGTCGGTCCGGTGCTGAACGGCGTCATGGGCGCGACCATCGGCGGCCACGACGACTTCAAGTATTCCAGCGTTTTCGAGGAAGCCGCCGAAGCAGGCCGCAAATGGGACGAGGCCGCGATGGCCGAATTCCTTGCCGCGCCGAAAAGCTACATGAAAGGCACCAAGATGAGCTTTGCCGGTCTCAAGAAGGACGAGGATATCGAGGCGATCATCGCCTATCTGCAAAGCTTCGGAGACTGACCGCGTGACGGTCGGCTTCCGCGCGCTCCCCTTCGCCCTGGCGTCAGGCCTTTTGGCCTGCGCCACCTCTGTGGCGGCTGAAGAGGGCGACCCGGAAGCCGGCAAGGAGGTGTTCGCCTATTGCTCCGGCTGCCATGAAGTGGGCAAGGGGGCCGAGCATGGCATCGGCCCGCACCTCAATGGCCTTTTCGGCCGGCAAGCGGCCACGCAAGAAGGCTTCCCTTATTCC
The DNA here is from genome assembly GCF_030733705.1 of Roseovarius sp. MMSF_3298. NCBI lineage: Bacteria > Pseudomonadati > Pseudomonadota > Alphaproteobacteria > Rhodobacterales > Roseobacteraceae > Roseovarius > Roseovarius sp. MMSF_3298. The sequence goes on along the minus strand of NZ_JASHIN010000012.1, from coordinate 115,614 downwards.
GAAAGCTTCAAGCGCGCTGGTACAGGCGGCCTGGAATGGCACGCCGAAACCCTCGATGTTTTCCTCGAGAACCCCACCGCGATCGCCTCGGGCACAAGGATGAGCTTTGACGGGTTGGAGGACCCGCAAGAGCGTCTGGACCTGATCGCCTACCTGCGGCGCTTTTCCGACAATCCCCGCGACATCCCCGAGGCGGACCCGACCATCCAGGGCATGGACCATGACCTCGATCCGGAAATCCTCGCGCTTGTGGGCGACCCGGAATATGGCGAATATCTCAGCGGCGAATGCGTGTCGTGCCATCAGGCGGGTGGCGCCAATGACGGGATTCCGTCTATCGTGCTCTGGCCGGAGGAGGATTTCGTCGTCGCCATGCACGCCTACAAGAACAAGCAACGCAATCATCCGGTGATGCAAATGGTCGCCGGGCGCCTGGGCGATGAGGAGATTGCCGCACTGGCCGCCTATTTCGGCCAACTGACGACAGAATAAAAATAAATTATCTTAGGGAGGACAAGAAATGACACTCAACAGACGGACGTTCCTTGGAACGACGGCCGCCGCGGCCACGACGCTCGCAGCGCCGACCGTGCTGGCGCAAGGCGCGGGCAAACCGCGCGTCGTCGTTATCGGCGGCGGGGCAGGCGGGGCCACGGCGGCCCGCTATATCGCCAAGGACAGCGACGGCGCCATCGACGTGACGCTCGTGGAGCCCACGCGCACCTATTTCACCTGCTTCTTCTCCAACCTCTACCTTGGTGGCTTCAAGGAGTTCAGCGATATCGGCCACACCTACGGCACCATCGCGGCCAGCGGCGTGAACGTGATCCACGACTGGGCCGTCGATGTCGACCGCGACGCCAAGACCGTGACGCTCGCAGGTGGGTCCACGCTGCCCTATGACAAGCTGATCCTCAGCCCCGGCATCGATTTCGTCGATGGCGCCGTCGAAGGCTGGAGCATCGAGGCCCAGAACGCCATGCCACACGCCTACAAGGCCGGCTCGCAATCCGAACTGCTGCGCGCCCAATTGGAAGCGATGCCAGAAGGCGGCACCTTTGCCATGGTGGCCCCGCCGAACCCCTATCGCTGCCCCCCGGGGCCCTATGAACGGGTCTCGATGGTCGCGCATTTCATGAAGGAAAATAACCCGACCGCGAAGATCATCGTGGCCGACCCCAAGCCGAAATTCTCCAAGATGGCCCTGTTCCAGGAAGGCTGGAACAAGCATTACCCGGGCGTGGTCGACTGGATCGGCGAGGAATTCGGCGGCGGCAACGTCTCGGTCGACACGGCGAACATGACCGTCACCATCGACGGCGAGGAAACCAGCGTCGACGTCTGCAACGTCATACCTGCGCAAAAGGCGGGCCGCATCGCCGACATGGCGGGCGTGACCGACGGCAACTGGGCGCCGGTGAATGCCGCCGACATGTCCACCAAGGCCGACGCGGATGTCTACGTGCTGGGCGACGCCGCTGCACAGGGCGACATGCCGAAATCGGGCTTTGCCGCCAACAGCCAGGCCAAGGTCTGCGCCAACGCGGTGCGCGGTGCGCTCACGGGCTCCAAGGTGTTCCCGGCCAAGTTCTCGAACACCTGTTGGTCGCTCATCGCCACCGATGACGGCGTCAAGGTGGGTGCGACCTACGAGGCGACCGAGGAAAAAATCGCCAAGGTCGACGGCTTCATCAGCGAAACCGGCGAGGATTCCGCCCTGCGCAAGGCGACCTACGAAGAGTCCGAAGGCTGGTACACCGGCATCACCACCGACATGTTCGGCTAAGCCAACGCGCCGTCCCGGCTTTGATCTCGCTCAATGACCGGGGCGATGCCCCCGTGCGAAAACAAACCGACACCTAGGAGGACCCACCATGAAACCCGTGATTCTGACGGCTGCCCTGACATTTGCCACAGCAGCCCATGCCGAGGCCCCGATCACCACGCCCTACGAGGGTTCGTTCGACGACGCGGCCTTTGCCGTGGAAACGGCGATCGTGGGCCAGGGGCTGGTGATCGATTACGTCAGCCACGTGGGAGAAATGCTCAACCGCACGGGCGAGGACGTGGGCAGCGATGTCATGATCTTCAAGGAAGCGGATATCTTCATCTTCTGCTCGGCCGTCGTGTCGCGCGAAGTGATGGAGGCCGATCCGATGAACATCGCGCACTGCCCCTACGGCATTTTCGTGGCCGAGGACGCGGAAGGTGCCGTGACGATAGGCTACCGCGACTACCCCGATGGCCCGATGGAAAAGGTCGAGGCGCTCTTGGCCGAGATCGTGAAAGAGGCGACAGAGAACTGATGAACTACCAGGAATTTTTCCGCTCCGAACTCGATGGGTTGCGGGCTGAAGGCAACTATCGCGAATTCGCCGAACTCGAGCGGCGGCGCGGGCAGTTTCCGAAGGCGCATTGCTACAACGGCCCCGAGAACGTGACGGTATGGTGTTCGAACGACTACCTCGGCATGGGCCAGCACCCGGTCGTGCTCGACGCGATGCACGACGCCCTCGACACCACCGGCGCCGGGGCAGGGGGCACGCGCAACATTTCCGGCACAACCCACGCCCATGTGCAGCTCGAGGCGGAACTGGCCGACCTGCACGGCAAGGACAGTGCGCTGCTCTTCACCTCCGGCTACGTGTCGAACTGGGCCGCGCTTGGCACATTGGCGTCGCGCATTCCGGGGCTTGTGGTTTTGTCCGATGCTCTGAACCATGCGTCGATGATCGAAGGCATCCGGCACAGTCGCGCCCAGAAAGTGATCTGGAAACACAACGACCTCGCCGATCTCGAGGCCAAGCTGGCGGCCCTGCCCGCCAACGCCCCGAAGATGATCGCGTTCGAGAGCGCCTATTCGATGGACGGCGACATCGCCCCGATCAAGGAGATCTGCGATCTGGCGGATAAATACGGCGCCATGACCTATCTCGACGAGGTGCACGCGGTCGGCCTGTACGGCCCGCGCGGCGGCGGCATTGCCGAGCGCGAGGGGCTGATGGACCGCTTGACCGTGATCGAGGGCACGCTGGGCAAGGCGTTCGGCGTCATGGGCGGCTATATCGCCGCCTCGACCGAGCTGTGCGACTTTGTCCGCTCCTTTGCCTCGGGCTTCATCTTCACCACCGCCCTGCCACCCTGCGTCGCCGCCGGTGCCGCCGCTGCCGTGCGCCACCTCAAGCACAGCAGCGAGGAACGCAGCCAGCAACAGGCCCGCGTGGCCGAGGTGCGCGCTCGGCTCGACGCGATCGGCCTGCCGCATATCGAGAACCCCAGCCACATCATCCCGGTGATGGTGGGCGACCCGGTAAAGTGCAAATACATCTCGGACGTGCTGATGCGCGACCACGGGATCTACATCCAGCCGATCAACTATCCGACCGTGCCCAAGGGCGCCGAACGGCTGCGTATCACGCCGTCGCCAGTGCACTCCGCCGAGGATGTCGATCGGTTGATATCCGCCCTCGAAGAACTCTGGGCGCAGTGCCAGCTTGCCCGGCTGCCCATCGCCGCGCAGTAATCGGAAAAATTTCCCGCCAACGCGAAAAATAGGAAAATCCGTTTCGCCGGACCGTCCCGTGATGGTCCGGCGTTGCAACGTTGTCCGCGTTCCGGAACGTTGTTTCGCATTCGCTGTGGAACGTGGAACAATGCTCTTTCCGCCGGGCTTTGACTCGCGCGAAAACGCACCAGATAAGGGCGGATTACTTGAATCAGGACATGACCCATGCTGCTTGACTCCCTGCCGTTCGACCTGCCTGCACAAACCCTGCACCTGCTGCTGGGCGCACTTCTGGGCCTTGCCTTCGGCATTGCCGCCCAGATCTCGCGCTTCTGCCTGCGGCGGGCCGTGGCGGGCGAGGATGGCATGGACCGCTCGGCCCTCTCGGTCTGGCTGGTCGCGCTGGCCGTGGCCATCGGCGGGGTGGCCCTGGCCGGTGGCATGGGCTTTGTCGAGCTTGGCGACCATCGCTACCTGTCCAGCAGCGTGCCGGTCGCCGCGATCGCCCTCGGTGGGCTCGCCTTCGGCATCGGCATGGTCCTGACGCGGGGCTGCATGTCCCGCCTGACGGTGCTGGCCGGTACGGGCAACCTGCGCGCGGTCAGTGTCATCGCCCTCTTTGCCATCGTCGCCCACGCAACGCTGAAGGGCGTTCTGGCCCCGGTCCGCACATCGCTCGGCGCGGTTCAGTACGATTTCGGTATCGGCAGTCTCGCGTCCATTCCGGGTGTTGCCCCGGCCGTGGCGCTGGCGTTGCTGGCCATCGCCGTGCTGCTCGCACACCGCTCCGGCGCGCGCGTCCTGCACCTTGTCATGGGCGCGGTGATCGGCCTCGTGGTCGTGGCCGGCTGGGCCGGAACCTCCGTTCTGCTGTTGGATGACTTCGATCCGTTGCCCGCCCAGTCGATGGCCTTCACCTTGCCGTGGACCGACACTCTGTTCTACGCCATCGCGTCCACCGCTGTGCCCGCAGGCTTCGGTGTCGGTGTGATCGGCGGCGTCATCGTCGGCAGCTTCCTCAGCGCCGCCGCGCGCGGTGAACTGGCCTTGCAAAGCTTCTCGTCCCCCGTGCAGACCCTGCGCTACAGCGCCGGCGCCGTGCTGATGGGCTTCGGCGGCGTGCTGGCCGGGGGCTGCACCATCGGCGCGGGCCTCAGCGGCGGCGCGAACCTTAGCATCGCCGCCCTGCTGGCGCTCGGGTTCATCGTGCTGGGCGCGGTCGCGGCCCGCGGCGTGCTGGCACCTCGCGGTGTTGCCGTTCCCGCCGAGTAAGCCCTACTCGAACTCCATCTGCTCAAACACCCGGCCCGCATTCTTGGTGGCCAGTTCTTCAAATGTATGCAGGTGCTTATATGGCGTCTGGTCGACGTAATAGGCGTTGGCCAGGCTGCCGCCTTCCTCCAGGTGCGCGCCCACCTGTTCCCGCAGGTAAACCAGGTAGTCATGCGTGTACCGCCGCACCTGCGCCATGTTGGTCGGATGCCCGTGGCCGGGGATCACATACGTTGCCTCCAGCGGCTCGAACGCGGTCTCCCATGTTTCCAGCCAGTCTTTCGTGATCGTATCCTCGAAGATCGGCAGCATCCGTTCGTGAAACGCCATGTCGCCCGCAATCACCAGGCTCTGCTCGGGCAGCCAGACCGAGATATCGCCGGGGCTGTGCGCAGGGCCGAGATGCAGAACCTCGATCCGGAACTCGCCCATCTCGATGATCTTCTCATCCTCGAAGGTTTCCGTCGGCCCGGCCAGCACCGTGCCCTCGGCCTTGTCGCGGTTGTATTCCTCCATCCGCCGCAGGATCTGGGCACCGTATTCCTCGAATTCCTCGGCGGCATCCACATGCGCCAGGATCGGCACGCCCTGTTCGGCCCAATAGGCGTTGCCCAGCATCGCATGGCCCTGGCCGTTCTCATTGATCACCAGCTTCACCGGCTGATCGGTGATGCGCTTGATTTCGTCGTGCAGCGCTTCGGCCAGGATATAGGCCGCCCCGCCATTCACCACGACAACGCCATCACCCGTCACGATGAAGCTCAGGTTGTTGTTATGCCCAGTGTTTTCATAGGTCGGCGGCGCGGTCGCGCCGATGGCCGACCAGACATGCGGGATCACCTCGACCGGCTTGGAATAGAGCGGCGAACCGGGATACTGGTCGGGTATGTTTTCATCGGCCAGTGCGGGGCTCGTGCACAGGGCAACAAGGCAGGCAGCAAGCGCACGCATCACGCATCCTTTCCGACAAAACGGTATCCGGTCTCTGACGCCTCGGCCCGGCCCACACCGCCCCCCGGCAGGTGGAACCCGATCAGGGTCATGTCGTCGGCGGTCAGGCGGTCGAACAGCGTCTTGCGCGTGGCCACCGCCATGTCCGGGTCCTGGTCCGATCCGCTGGGCCAGTCTGGCCGGGCGAAGGCGACGTGGTGATTGCCGATCGCGTCGCCGATGACCATCGCCGCCTCGCTTCCGCTGCGCAGTTCGAAACTCATGTGTCCGGGCGTGTGGCCCGGGGTCGAGACCGCGGCGATGCCCGGCAGCACCTCCTCGCCGTCGTCGAAAAACGCGACCATGTCCTCGATCGCCTCCATCCGGTTCTTGGCGCCTACGGCGAACGCGGCGCGCGCCTTGCCGATGGTGTTCACGGTCTCGGGGTTCCACCAGTAATCCCACTCGGCGCGGCCCATCATGTGCACCGCTTGCGCGAACAACGGGTCTCCAAAATCGTCCAGGACGCCCCAGATATGATCGGGATGCGCGTGGGTGAAAACGACGTGGGTGATGTCTTCGGGCGACAGCCCCGCGGCCTCAAGGCTGGCCGGCAACTCGCCCGCACTCGGCATGAAATTCGACCCGGCGCCGGCATCGAACAGCACGGTATTGGTGCCGTCGCGGTAAAGCGTCAGGTTGCATTCGGGGCGCAACTCGTCGCGGCTCTGGCCGGTGGCCTCGAGGATCGGCATCAGCTCGTCTTGCGGCATCGGCTCGAACAGGAAATCGCCCGGCAGCACGAGGTTGCCGTCGCTGACGGTCGTGACTGTCGCATCGCCAAGGGACATTTCCGCCAGGCTCCAGCGCGGCAGGGCCGCGGCAAGGGGCAGGGTCGCACCGGTCGCCATCAGGTGGCGTCGGGTCATTCGCATGGTATTCCTCCCAGAAATTCTCTTATAGGAATATGTGCGAATGTTTCGAGTCGCGCAAGCGCCGTCCCTTGTGAAACATCCGTGTCGAGCACTCAGCCGGTTAACAGCCGCGCAGCGGCCCGGCCACCGTCAGCCCCTCCCAAGGGCTGGCGATTTGGCTGAGGCTGGGCGCAACGATCTTTCTGGGGATGTACCTGGCAGGCATAAAGTGCTTTGAAATTGCCGTCGGGTCGCCACCCCATGGGCTGACGTTTGCCTCCGTCGTGAATGGCAGCAAAGTCAGCATGGCCGAAACTCATCTCAACCAGCTCCCGAGAATTTCTTCGGCCTCTGGTTCTTGTCATCGGCGCGTCTTGAACGGCGCTCAGCTCGGAATGGCATCATTTTCCGCAAGGCGCCGGTTCTTACGCTGCCGGTTTCCACTTGATCGAACAGCCGACCGACGCGACCTGGTCGCGCGGACCCTCGCCGGTTTCCGCGACCTGTTTCATCGCATCGAACAACTCGCGCGGCGCGTCCTCTGGCGCAGGCGACATGCGTGACGCATCCAGCCGGCCACGGTATTGCAGCCCGCCTTTTGCGTCGAAACCAAAAAAATCCGGCGTGCAGGAGGCGTGATAGGCCCGCGCCACGGACTGATCCTCGTCATGCAGATAGGGAAAGGGTAGCCCGGCTTTCTCGGCCAGTTTCACCATGTTGTCGAAACTGTCGTCCGGATACGTCTCGGCATCGTTGGAACAGATCGCCGCAACGCCGATCCCCAGCGCTTGCAAATCCTTACCGTCGCGCACGATCCGGTCCAGCACCGCCAGAACGTAAGGGCAATGGTTGCAGATGAACATGATCAGCGTGCCGCGCGGGCCGGACACATCGCTCAGCGTGTAGCGCTTGCCGTCCGTCCCCGGCAGATCGAAATCCGGCGCAGGCCAGTTGAAGTCGCACACGGGCGGGGTGTTCGCGGTCATGATCTTCCTCATTCGCTGTTCGCGACCAGTCTCGCCGACCCGCACCAGCTTGGCAACTGGTGGCGTGATCGCCCGCTGGTTCAGCGAAAGGCGAAGGGCGGGTCCGGGTCCATGACGCCGTCGGCATCCCAACGATCGGCCAGCGTCAACCCGCGGGCCGCCAACATGTCCAGAATGCGCTTGTCGATCGTGTCGATCAGGCGTCCGAACTCCATCTCGTCGCGTACCAACTTGGCGACGTCCTGCGCGATCAGCGTCCGCTGTTGTGCCAGAAGTTCCCCGATCCAGTGGCGCGAGGTTTCCGCGAGGACCTTGACGGAGGCCATCATCAGCTCCCGCAGCTTGTCGGTGCTCAACTCGACCTTGTCGAGACAGTCCAGAGAGCCCTGCTTGATCGACTCGATGGCGACGTCGGTGCGCATCTTGTTCGACATCATGACCACGGCGGCCGCAAAGTTCGTTGGGTGGCTTTGTACCATCTTTTGCGCGGCAAGGCCGTCGCTGTCCGGCAGCAGGTAATCTATCAGCACCACGTCGAAGCTGCCGGCGTCGAGCGCGGCGTCGAATTCACGGATCGTCGCGGCACTGACCGTGTTCACGGGCAGGCCAGTCGACTCCAGCGTTCGCAATAAACGTTTCTGGTCGAACGGGTCATCGTCAAGGATAAGTACGTCAAAGCAGTCGCCGCGACGGGCCCCGTGCAGGTTGGCCGCGGGCAGCGCCTGAGCGACCATTTGCTCGGCCGGGATTGGAGAGATAGACGCCATTTCGTTTCCTTTCCTACGAAAACACCCAGAATTCGTGGTGCGATGCTAGGGCCGTGATTGTTACCAGACCGTTACCGTCGACGCGCCCGGTGTTGCTGATTTTAACAGTTTCGTCGGCATCCGGCGGCTGCCGTTCACCGGTTGGAAACATGTGCCTGTCAGGTTTGCCCGACGCGCGAACAAAGATGAAAAGGGGAGACACGTGTCACGCTCGTTCACCTCTGACAGTCCTGGACCGGTCCGAGAGGCCGAAGAATTCCTGTATATCCTGACACATGACCTCAAGGCATTCGCCCGTGCCATGCGCACCATCCCGGATTGGATCTACGACGATCTTGCCGCTCAGGGATTTGCGCTGCCGGCGGACTCCGCGGAAAACCTGGCCATGTTGCGTGACTACGCGCATCGGCTGGACGATACGCTGAACGCTTTGACCGAGTTGTCGCGGGTCGGGCGATTGGCGGATCCGCCTGCCACGCATGACCTTCACGCGCTTGTCGCCAGCAGTTGCGCCGAACTGCCAGCGGTGCCCAAGCTGACCTGCGATCTCCAGTGCCTGGGGCTGAGCGTCAGGGGGGCAAAAAACGATCTGCGCCGACTGTTCGATGCGGTGATCGGCAATGCGGCTGTGCATCATGACCGGGATTTCGGCAACCTGCGGATCGCCGCCACCCGCTGGAATGGCCGGGTTCAGGTCACCGTCTCCGACGACGGGCCCGGAATTCCACCCGCTCACCGGGAGGCGGTGTTCAAACCCCTCGCCACCCTGCGCCCCAAAAGCGAGACCGGGCGCGTCGGCGTCGGTCTTGCGATAGCACGGAAAGTCGTGCGTTCCATGGGCGGCGAGATCGCGATCGTTGAGGCGGACGCCCCGCGTGGCCTTTCGCTGCGCTTCGACCTGCCAGGCTCGGACACCGGTCACTGACCATGGCGCTCGCGCACGCTTTATCTGGTCAAGCAGGGGACAGGCTTGCTATCACCTTGGCATGTTGTCACTCCTTCGCGCCCGGTGGATCGTCATCGCGTTCTTCCTGCTTGCGGTCACCGCCGCGGCAGCAACCGTTTGGCGCTATGGCCATAGCCAGGGACTGACACAGCTGGCCAAGCAGGGGCGTGCCGATCTCGCGTTGGCGGCCGACCGTTTTACCGGCGAGATGCGCCGCTTTCGCGAACTCGCGGTTCTCATGTCCGATCATCCCAGGCTGGCGGCGTTGACAAGTGCCAGCCCGGACGTCCCCGCGGCCACCCAGCTTTTGCAGGAGGCCGTCGACAAAAGCGGGGCCGCCGGGCTGATATTTACCGATGCCAACGGTACGGTACTTGCGCAGGCGGGCGAGGTCTCTCTTGATCCCGCCGGCAGCAGCTACTTTCGCCGCGCCATGCATGGGGCGCTCGGGTCCTTCTTCGGACGGCTTGGCCCCGAGGGACGACGCGTTTACGCCTATGCCGCACCCTCCTTCGCCGAGGATGGCGCAATCCGTGGCAGTCTCATCGCCGTCGTCGACATTTCCGAAATCGAATGGGGCTGGATCGGCGGTCAGCCGGTGGTTTTCTTTACCGACAATGACGATCGCGTGTTTATCTCCAACAGGGAAGAGATACTGGGTTGGCGCATCCGACCCTCCGCTGCAGGTCTGGCCCCGCCCGGTGCCGCCGAGGCGGAAGGTGGCGCACGCAGGAAAGATCCGGATATCTGGACGCTCGATCACGGCAGCTATCTGCCAAAGCGTGCCTTGCACCTGGCCACCCCCAAGCCGGTGATCGGAATGACCGGTCATGCGCTGATGGACGCGGCCCCCGCGTCTCGCTTGGCCATGCTGCAAGCGGCGGTCTTTGCCGCGACGTGCCTTGCCTTCGGCGCCGTGTTGTTGCTGTTCGCCGAACGCCGTCGCGCGCTTGCTATCTCCAACGCCCAGCTTGAAACGCGTGTTGCGAACCGCACGGCGGAACTGTCGCAGACCAATGCCGTCCTGCGCCGCGAAGTGGCCGAGCGGATGGAAGCCGAAGCCGCGCTGACCCGTGCCCAGGAGGACCTAGTTCAGGCCGGCAAGCTAAGCGCGTTGGGGCAGATGTCGGCGGGTATCAGTCACGAGCTGAACCAGCCTTTGATGGCGATTCAGCAGTTCGCGGATAACGGCACCGCGCTTCTCGATACCGGCAAGACGCAATCCGCCAGAGACAACCTCGGCCGCATCTCTGATCTTGCGGCGCGCGCGGCGCGGATCATTCGGAACTTGCGAGCCTTTGCGCGCAACGAGGCCGAGCCCGCCGGAAAGGTCGACCTGGGCGCCGTGATCGACACCGCCGTCGAGCTGACCGAACAGCGCCTCGGCAACGAAGGCGTGGCGCTGGATTGGCACCGGCCCGAGTTTCCGGTGCATGTGCAGGCCGGCGAAGTCCGATTGGGCCAGGTTATGGTGAACCTGATCAACAACGCGGTCGATGCCATGGCCGGACAGGTTGACAAACATATCGAGATTTCACTCCTCCCCGGTGCTCACCCTACCGTGACGGTGCGGGATAACGGGCCGGGCATCTCCGATCCGGCAAAGATGTTCGAACCTTTCTATACCACCAAGGAGGTCGGCGGCGAGGATGGCCTGGGTCTCGGTCTTTCGATCTCCTACGGTTTGGTCGAAAGTTTCGGAGGCCGCATCAGTGGCAGCAACGCGGATGACGGAGGCGCGATCTTCCGCATCGAACTGGACCCCTGGAAAGACGAGGCCGCGGCATGAAAAGGGATGTTCTGATCGTCGACGACGACGCGGCAGTCCGAGAGGCGTTGGCCCAGACGCTGGAACTGAACGAGCTTCGACCGCGCCTTGCGGGCTCGTTCATCGAGGCAAAGGACCATATAACTCCGGACTTTCCGGGCGTGATACTGTCGGACATCCGCATGCCGGGGCGCGACGGATTTTACCTTCTGGACCATACTCGCAAAACCGATGCCGAACTGCCGGTTATCCTGCTGACCGGCGAGGGCGATATCCCCATGGCGGTCCGTGCGATGGGGCAGGGCGCGTTCGACTTTCTTGAAAAACCCTGTGCGCCCGATGCCCTGTTGCCAGTTCTGACCCGCGCGTTGCAGACACGATCCCTTGTGCTGGAAAACCGGCGGCTGAAACGCCAGCTTGAGACGGGCGACGCCGCGGCCCGGATGCTGTTCGGCACCTCGGAACTGGCCGAGCAACTGCGCGAGCGCGTGCGCCGCGTCGCCGCGATGGGGGCAGACGTTCTCGTGACCGGCCCCCCGGGCGCGGGCATTTCGAAAGTGGCCGAGGTCGTGCATCTGATGACGCCCGCCAGCCGTGGCCCCTATGTCAAACACCCTGCTGCCGCGCTTGATGTCGGGGCACTGGATGATGCGATGGCTTCGGCCCGCGGCGGCAGTCTTTTCATCGAAGAAATTACCGCGTTGCCCCCTCATGCCCAGCACGCCCTGCTGGACCGGCTGGAGGAAGGCGCCGAAACGCGCCTGATCGCGGGTACGACGACGGATCTTGCCAAAGCTGCCGGCGACGGCCGCTTTTACCCCGAGCTTTATTATCGGCTTGACGTGGCGCCGGTGCGCATCCCGGCCTTGTCGGAAAGGCCCGAGGACATTCCGGTTCTCTTCCGGCACTACGTGGCGCAAGCGGCCGAGCAATCCGGTATCGCCGCGCCGGACATCGCCCCCGATCACGTGGCCCGCCTTATGGCACAGGATTGGCCCGGCAACGCAAGGTCCTTGATGAGCGCGGCCATGCGCTTTGTTCTCGGCATGCCGGATGAAGTGACCCGCGCCGCCGACCTGGGGCTTTCAGAGCAGATGGCACAGGTCGAGCGCTCTTTGCTGATCGCCGCGCTTGGCCGCCAGAACGGCCGCGCCTCCGAGGCCGCGAAGGCGCTGAAGCTGCCGCGCAAGACGTTCTACGACAAGCTTTCACGCTACGGCATCAAGCCCGAGGACTATCGCCGCGGCGACGATTGAGCGCGGCTTCGGTGCCACAAGGGCCGACCCTCTCCGGTCTTTCCGATATCCGCGATTCCGCGTGGCATGGAAGCGAGTTAGCATCCTGACCGAGGTCATGCGGCCCAAATCGCGGACGCGCAGTGCCGGAGCGGAAAACCAGGATGAACACCACCACTGAAGACCGAATGCCCAAGGGCCTGATGGCCGCGGCCCGTTGGGCCGCCGAGCGCACACCCGAGAGCCGCAACCGCGCTGTCGACCTATACCGCGCCATCGCCATCAGCTTCGTGATCCTCGGCCATTGGCTGCTGGTCGCCGCGGTGATGCGTGACGGCGAGGCGACGCTGGTGATCCTGCTGGCCGAACAGCGCTGGACCCATTACGCCACCTGGCTTTTCCAGGTCATGCCGGTCTTTTTCTTCGTCGGCGGATTTTCCAACAGCCTGTCCTGGGACTCTGCCCGGAAAGACCCGGAAAAGAAACGCGCCTGGGCCGCCACACGCCTGTCGCGCCTTCTGAAACCCACCGTTCCCGTGGTTCTGGCCTGGGCCGCGGGCGGGGTCGTCGCACGCGCCACGGGCGTCTCGCCCGAGCTGATCGGCTTTGCGTCACAGGCCGCATTGGTGCCGGTCTGGTTTCTGGCCGTCTACATCGTCATCACCATGGCCGTGCCGGTCACCGTCGCGCTCTGGGATCGCATCGGGGTCCTGTCGGTCCTCCTGCTGGCCCTCGGCGCCATCGCGGTGGATGCCATTGCCTTCGGGCTGAACCAAGGCTGGCTGCGCTGGGCTAATTACGGCTTCGTCTGGCTTGCGGTGCACCAGCTTGGCTACTGGTGGCGCCGCGCCGCGCGGCCCAAGACCTGGGCGCTGGGTTTCATCGGCTTGGGCGTCGCCGGCCTCTACGTGCTGATCGTGCAGTTCGGATACCCCGTCGCCATGGTCAGCGTGCCGGGCGCCGAGATGTCCAACACCCGCCCGCCCACCACGGCGATGCTGGCCGTCGGCGCGGTGCAGATCGGCGCGATCCTGCTGTTTACGGATATCGCACAGGCCTGGTTGCAACGCACGCGTCCTTGGTCGCTGGTGATCCTGTTCAACCAGATGATCATGTCGATCTACCTGTGGCACATGACGGCGCTGATCATTGTCGTCGGCCTTGCCGTATTGCTGGGCGGCGTTGGCCTGCACGAGCCGCCGGGCAGCGGCGCGTGGTGGGCCATGCGGCCTGTCTGGCTGACCTTGTTCACGGTCGTGCTTGTCCCGCTCGTGCTGATCTTCGTTCGGTTCGAGGCCGGAAGTCGGACACCGTCCTCGGGGCGTCCCGGTCCACTTGTTGCAATGCTCGGAGCAGTGATGGCATGCGCCGGACTGATCGTCATGGCAATGGTCGGTCTTGGGGCCGACAATGCCAGTGGCGTCAATTGGCTGGCCGTGGGGCTGGTCGCGGTCGGCGTTCTGGTTGCGACGCGGCGCTGGCCAGGCCAGGCGGCCTGAACGCCGTCGGTCGCGGGCTGTGCGGAAATCCGCACAACGCCGAAAAAACGCGTGCGGGAATCCGCACAGCCATTTCGAGCGCGCTTCAGCTCATGGCGATTCGAAGTCCTCAAGATATTGATCCTTATAAATATATTTTGATTCGCGTCATCCTGCCTCGAATCGGCTTGTTGCATCCTTCCCAATCGCCATTCTGGCTGCGCAATACCGTGACGGTATCAAAGCCAGTCTCGAACTAGGGAGGAGAGACCATGAAATTCCTGTCTGCCGCAACCGCGGCACTCGCACTAACTGTATCCGCAGGTGCCGTAAACGCCGCCTGTGACGATGGCGAAGTCGTCGTCAAGTTCAGCCACGTCACCAACACCGACCGGCACCCCAAGGGGATCGCCGCCTCGCTGCTGCAAGAGCGCGTCAACGAGGAAATGGACGGCAAGATGTGCATGGAGGTGTTCCCCAACTCCACGCTCTACAACGATGACCAGGTGCTCGAGGCGATGCTGCAGGGCGACGTCCAGCTGGCCGCGCCGTCGCTGTCGAAATTCGAGAACTTCACCAAGGTGTTCCGCATCTTCGACCTGCCCTTCATGTTCAAGAACATCGACGCCGTCGACAGCTTCCAGGCGTCCGACGCCGGCCAGGACATGCTCGATTCCATGCAGCGCCGTGGCCTGCAGGGCCTGGGCTTCTGGCACAATGGCATGAAACAGTTCTCGGCCAACGTCCCGCTGGTGGAGCCGGGCGACGCCCAAGGCCTGAAGTTCCGTGTTCAGACCTCCGACGTGCTCGTGGCCCAGATGGAAGCCCTTGGCGCCTCGCCGCAGCCCATGGCCTTCTCCGAGGTCTATGGCGCGCTGCAGACCGGCGTTGTCGACGGCCAGGAAAACACCTGGTCCAACATCTACGGCCAGAAGTTCTTCGAGGTGCAGGACGGCATCACCGAGACCAACCACGGCATCATCGACTACCTCTTGGTGGCCCCGGTCGACTGGCTGGATTCGCTGGAGCCTGACGTGCGTGAGCAGTTCATGACCATCGTTGACGAAGTCACCCAGACGCGGAACGCCGAAAGCTACAACGTGAACCAGGAAAACCGCCAGGCGATCATCGACGCCGGTGGCGAGGTGCGCGAGCTCGACGCCGACCAGCGTCAGGCATGGGTGGACGCGATGCGCCCGGTCTGGGACCAGTTCGTCGAAGACGTGGGCCAGGACAACATCGACGCGGCCCAGTCCCACAACAGCGGAAGCTGACGTAGGGCAGGGCGGGCGCGCCTGCGGCTTCCTTCAGGTCGCATCGCGCCCGCTGCGCCGGACCCCGGCGGCACCACCCGAGCCGCCGGAACCTGCACCGGCCTTACCCCACAATATCCGGAGGGAAACGCCATGAGCGTGAGCGGATACACACCATCGGGCCCGGTCGGACGCTTCGTCCACCGCGCCGAGGAAATCTTCATCGCCCTGATCCTTGGCGCGATGACCCTGATCACCTTCGCCAACGTCGTTCTGCGCTACGGCTTCTCCGAAAGCCTGCTCTGGGGGCAGGAGGTGGTCGAAATCCTGTTCGCCTGGTTGGTCCTCTTCGGCATTTCCTACGGCTTCAAGGTCACCGCCCACCTGGGCGTGGATGCGGTCATCAACATGCTAGGCGGTGGTCTCAAGCGCGTGCTGGCGCTGATGGCCTGCGTCGTCTGCGTGGCCTATGCGTTCCTGCTGCTCAAGGGGGCCTACGATTTCTGGGCGCCTTTCTCGAACCTCGATCCGACCTCGGGCCGCTGGTTCCCAACGGGTTTCGAAGAGGCCCGCGCCCAAGGCTACGCCGTGGTGCGCCCCGTGCCGATCCCCTTTGGCAAGGAGTTCCTCGAGAATACCTTCAACTGGTACATGGACGGCGACACGCGCGTGGTCGAGGAATACGACTACCTGCCGCGCGTCATTCCCTACCTGATCCTGCCCATCGGTGCGGCGCTGCTGCTGTTCCGCGTGTGTCAGGCCACCCTTGGCGTCATCCGCGGCACCCGCCAGCGCATCATCACCAGCCACGAGGCCGAGGACGCGGTGGAAACCGCCGCCGACAAGCTCGCCCGTGGCGAAAACGCGAAAAAGGTCTGAGATCATGGAAGTCGCCTTTCTCTTCGTCATGATCATCGGCCTTCTGCTGATCGGCGTGCCGATCGCGGTCTCGCTCGGGTTCTCCTCGATCGTGTTCCAGCTGATGTTTTCGAACACCTCCATCGGCGCCGTGGCCAAGTCGCTCTATGACGCGATGGCCGAACATTACACGCTCCTGGCTATCCCGTTCTTCATCCTCGCCTCCAGCTTCATGTCGACGGGCGGCGTGGCGAAACGGATCATCCGCTTTTCCATCGCCTGCGTCGGGCACCTCAAGGGCGGTCTAGCCATCGCCGGTGTTCTCGCCTGCATGATCTTCGCCGCGCTCTCGGGCTCGTCGCCCGCCACCGTGGTCGCCATCGGCACGATCGTCATCGCCGCCATGCGGCAGGTGGGCTACACCAAGGACTTCGCCGCCGGGGTGATCTGTAATGCCGGTACGCTCGGCATCCTCATTCCGCCCTCCATCGTGATGGTCGTCTACGCCTCGGCCACCGACGTGTCGGTTGGGCGGATGTTCCTCGCGGGCGTCATCCCCGGCCTGCTGGCCGGGACGATGCTGATGATCACGATCTACATCATGGCGCGCATCCGCAACATGCCCGCGGGCGAATGGAAAGGCTGGGGCGAAATCTTCGACAGCTTCCGAGACGCCTTCTGGGGCCTCTTGCTGATTGGGATCATCATGGGCGGCATCTATGGCCATCCCTGGATCAACCTCAGCGGCGAGGGCAGCCTGATCTACTGGCAACCCGGCGCCTTCACCCCGACCGAGGCCGCCGCCGTGGCCGCCGTCTACGCCTTCTTCGTGGCCTGCTTCATCTACCGTGACATGGGTCCCCTCGCCGCACCTTCGGAAGAGGAAACCTATACCGGCGCCATGGGCGAGCGCAGCGTCAACGCCGCCGTGGCGCCGCGCCCGGCGACCCTGCTGCAAAAGCCCTGGGCGCTGGTGACGGCCTTCTGGCATCGCGACACGGTCAACACCGTCTTCGAAGGCGCGAAACTGACGATCACCCTGATGTTCATCATCGCCAACGCGCTGCTCCTGAAGCACGTGCTGACGGACGAACAGATCCCCCAGGCCATCGCCGAAAGCATGCTGGCCGCTGGCCTCGGCCCGGTGATGTTCCTGGTGATGGTCAACGTGATCCTGCTGATCGGCGGCCAGTTCATGGAGCCATCGGGCCTTCTGGTCATCGTCGCTCCGCTCGTGTTCCCCATCGCCATCGAGCTTGGCATCGACCCCATTCACCTGGGCATCATCATGGTGGTGAACATGGAAATCGGGATGATCACGCCCCCCGTCGGCCTGAACCTCTTCGTCACCTCGGGCGTCGCGGGCATGCCGATGATGAACGTGGTGCGCGCGGCCCTGCCGTTCCTCGCCGTGCTCTTCGTCTTCCTGATCATGGTGACGTATATCCCGTGGATATCGACCTACCTGCCCACGACCTTCATGGGGCCGGAGATCATCACCAACTGATGCCACTGGCGCGCGGTCCGATCACCCGCGCGCCAGAAAATCCTCCGAATTTTCAGCCGCCTTCGACCGCCCTCAGCGCCCCTTCCAGACCGGGTCGCGCTTTTCGGCAAAGGCCTTGGCGCCTTCCAGTTGATCCTCGGAATCATACAGCACATCGACGCTTTCGAATTGCCGCCGCGTGATCCGGTTCATCGCGTCCTGGAATGTCATCGCCTCGGCCTCGCGCACGATCTCCTTGATCGCCGCGTAAACCAGCGGCGGGCCGCTCGCCAGCAAATCCGCCATGTCCCGCGCGTTCGCCATAAGCTGGTCGCCCGGATGGATCTGGTTGATCAGCCCCCACCGCGCGGCCTCTTCGGCATCGATCCAGCGCCCGGTCAGCAGCATTTCCATCGCGATGTGATACGGGATACGCTTGGGCAGCTTCACACTGGCCGCATCGGCCACCGTGCCCGACCGGATCTCGGGCAGGGCGAACTGCGCATGGTCGGCGGCCAAAATAATGTCCGCGCTCAGCGCCCATTCCAGCCCGCCGCCGCAGCAGATGCCGTTGACGGCGGCGATGATCGGCTTGTTCATCGCCCGCATTTCCTGCAAGCCCCCGAAGCCGCCGACGCCGTAATCGTCGTCCACCGCATCACCATCCGCGGCTGACTTCAAATCCCAACCGGGGCAAAAGAACTTGTCGCCCGCCCCGGTAATCAGCGCCACGCGCAACTCCGGATCGTCGCGGAAGTCCTTGAATACGTCGCCCATGATCCGGCTTGTCGTCAGGTCGATCGCATTGGCCTTGGGCCTGTCCAATGTCACTTCCAGAACATGGCCGCGTCTTTCGGTCTTTACCGGATTATCCGTCATCTCGTTCTCCTAGCCGTATCAATGCGTCCGCGACCACCGCGCGGGTGTTCGTACAGATCAGCGGGTTGACCTCGACTTCCTCCACTATGCAGCGATGGGCCGTTACATAGTCCTGCAGCGCCATAGTCGCGCGAATGATCGAAGCCTTGTCCACGCCCGGTTGCCCGCGATACCCGTCCAGCACCGGCGCGATTTTCAACCGTGCCAGAGCCTCGGCGACCTCTTCCTCCGAGACCGGCAACAACATCGAAACCGTGTCCCGCAGGATCTCGGTCAGCGTGCCACCGGCCCCCAGTGTCATCACGAAGCCATGCGCTGGGTCCCGTACCACACCCAGCAACAGTTCCGCCACGCCACCCGTTATCATCTCTTCGACGAGGTAGCCCTTGCAGGCCATCCCGCCCGCCGCCGCGTCGACGTCCGAGGCGCTCTTCAGGCCCAGGGCGACAAGCCCGGCCTCGGTCTTGTGCGCCGCGCCGGTGCCTTTCAGCACAACGGGAAATCCCACCTTCTCGGCTGCGGCCGCGGCCTCGTCGACTGACCGGGCAGACACCAGGCGCGGCACGTCCAGCCCGGCCTCGGCCAGGTGTCGCTTGGCCTCGGCCTCCTCCATAACCACGGATGACTCGATTGGCGCGACGGCCAAGGCCGGCGCGGGCGGCGGTCCGCACTGTCCGGCAAAAGCGGCCGCTTCCAGCGCGGTCAGGAAATCATCGAGGCCCTGCATCGGGATCATACCCCCGGCCACGGCGCGCGCCGCCATGTCTTCGGGCAGCAACTCCGGCAGGGTCGAGACCAGAACCAGAGGTTTGCCGGTCTCTGCCACCGCCGCTGAACCGGCGGCGAACACGCAATCCCACGCCGCCGGATCGCAGCGATCCTTGCGCGGAAAGTCGATGATCACGCAGGTCAGGTCGGCCTCGCCGCCTTGCATCGTGGCGAAGACCTGTGCCATGCGCTCGTCATCGTTCCAGATAAAGGTGTGATAATCCAATGGGTTGGCCAGCGCTACCATGGGTCCCAGCACCTCGCGCAAACGGGTGATTTGCGCGGCTGTCAGATCGGGGAACTGCACGCCCCTGTCCTCGGCGCTGTCGGCCATCAGGCTGGCCTCGCCGCCGGAACAGGACACCGACGCAAGCGACGTGCCCCGCAAGGGACCGGCGAAATGCAGGAGTTTCGCGGTCTCCAACAGGGCAGGCAGACTATCGGCCTGCGCCATCCCCAGGCGTTTCAACAATGCCCTTGCCCCGGCATCGCTGCCGGCGAGGGAGGCGGTGTGCGAGACAGCCGCAGCTTGGGCCCGCGCCGATTTTCCGGCCTTCAACACCACGATCGGTTTGCCCAGCGCGCGTGCCGCAAGCGCCAGTGCCTCAAACGCGGCGACGTCGCCCACGCCTTCGACATGAAGCGCCAGAACGGTCACCCTCGGGTCGTCAAGCAGCGCCATGCCAAGTTCGGCCAATCCGGTCTGCGCCTGGTTCCCGGCAGTGGTCACATAGGCCAGGGGCAGGCCGCGCGACTGCATCGAGATGTTGATGGCCATGTTGGAACTTTGGGTCAGCACCGCCACCCCGCTTTCGACACGCGCGCCGCCATGCTGGTCGGGCCACAGCAGCGCCCCATCGAGATAGTTGATGAAGCCATAGCAATTGGGCCCCAGGATCGGCATATCCCCCGCGGCATCCAGCAAGGCCAGCTGAAGATCGGCGCCGTCGCCGGTTTCGGCCTGTGCCTCGCGAAAGCCGCTGGCAAAGCACACGGCACCGCCCGCACCCATCGCGTGCAGGCGGCCCACGGTCTCGACCGTCGCGTGGCGGTTCACGCCGATGAAAACCGCGTCGGGCGGTTCGGGCAGATCCTCCAGCCGCGCCCAGGCGGTTTGGCCCGCGATCTCGGTCCTGGTCGGATGGACCGGCCAGACTGGCCCGGCAAAGCCCATCTTGAGGCATTGTTGCACAACGCTCGTGCACCACGCGCCGCCGCCGATGACGGCGATCGACTTGGGCTGGAAGAGGCGGCTCAGGTCGCGCATGGGGCGGATCCTTGCACCAGGAGTATCCTCGCCGAAGGCATTCGTCTCTTATGCTCCCAGCGGCCGCAGAAGCTCGCGGCTGATGATGTGCCGCTGGATTTCCGATGTGCCGTCCCAGATCCGCTCGACCCGTGCGTCGCGCCAGAACCGCTCGATGGGAAAGTCGTCCATCAGGCCCATGCCGCCGAAGATCTGCAAGGTGGCGTCGGTCACGCGGGCCAGCATTTCGCTGGCATATAGCTTCGCCGAGGCGATCTCGCGGTTCGCCGGCAAGCCTTGATCCAGCCGCCAGGCGGCGGCGAGGGTCAGCCAGTCAGCGGCGTCGATCTCGGTGACCATGTCGGCGATCTGAAAGCTCACGCCCTGGAACTTGCCGATCTGCTGGCCGAACTGTTTGCGCTCGGCGGCGTAACTCAAGGCGTAGTCAAAGGCCCGCCGGGCCCGCCCGACACTCATCGTCGCCACGGTGATGCGCGTGGCGTATAGCCATTCGTTCATCACCGCGAACCCGCCATCGACCTCGCCCAGCACCTGCGCGTCGGGCAGGCGGCAATCATCGAATTCCAGCACCATGTTCTTGTAACCGCGGTGGCTGACCGACTTGTAGCCGTCGCGGATGGTGAATCCCGGCGTGCCGCGATCGACAAGGAAGGCGGTGATGCGTTTCTTGGGGCCTTTGGGCGTGTCGTCCTCGCCCGTGGCGATGAAGACGATGATGAAATCGGCATGATCCGCACCCGAGATGAAATGCTTGGTGCCGTTCACCACCCAGTCGCCGCCGTCACGCTTGGCGAAACACTTCATCCCCCGCACGTCCGACCCGGCATCGGGCTCGGTCATCGCCAGCGCATCCATCCGCTCGCCCCGCACGGCGGGCAGCAGGTACTGCTCGCGCTGCTCGCCCTCGCAGGCCATCAGGATGTTCTGCGGCCGGCCGAAGAAATGCGTCAGCGCCATCGACCCGCGCCCCAGTTCCCGCTCGACCAGCGCGAAATCCACGTGGCCGAGGCCCGCGCCGCCCACCTCGTCGGGGAAGTTGCAGGCGTAAAACCCGAGATCCATGCACTTGCGCTTGATCTCCTGCGCCACCTCGGGCGGCACCTCGCCGGTCCGTTCGACCAGTTCCTCGTGGGGATAGACCTCCTTCTCGACGAAACTGCGCACCGTCGAGACGATCATCTCCTGCTCGTCCGTCAATCCGAAATGCATGGTCTCACTCCTCCGCGTGCAGGGCGGCCAGCGCCGCCACCTTGTCCGCCACGTCCTCGGGCGGCGCGCAGGTGCGCCGGGTCTCCAGGCTCACATGCAGCATCAGCTGGTCGCAGGTCGCCATTACCTCGCCGTCGCTCTTGCGCTTCATCTCGTGAAAACAGCGCAGCTTCTTGCCGCCGCCTTCGGTCACCCGGCTCTCGACGATGATCTCTTCCCCGGCCTGCGTCTCGGCCAAATACTTGATGGTCGTCTCCACGGTGAAATAACTCAGCTGCCGCTCGGACACATAGGCTTCGTCCGCGCCCACAAACGCCATCACGCCCTCGGCCGCATCGCTGAACACCTGCCCGTAGCGGCCCTCGTTCATGTGGCCGTTCATGTCGGTCCAGTCGACCGGCACCATCCGGTCCTGCGTGATCATGGGCTGGGCGTCCTTCGGCGGATGCATCAGCGTGCGTTGATGCTGACCGACCAGCTTGCCCGACGACGTCCCCTGCTGCTTCAGCGCCCGCATCATGGCGATCAGGTTGCGGTCTCGCTTGCGCTCCAACTCCCGGATCGACAGGTGCCCAGACTGCGTGTCCGACTGGTCCGCGATCAGGTCCACCAACTCGGGCGTGAACTCCGGCACGTCCATCAGCTTGGTCCAGGGCCAGCTCAGCGCCGGGCCGAACTGTGCCATGAAATGCCGCATCCCGGCCTCGCCGCCGGCCACGCGGTACGTCTCGAAGAGGCCCATCTGTCCCCAGCGCAGACCAAAGCCATAGCGGATGGCGTTGTCGATCTCCTCTGTGGTGGCGATGCCATCCTTCACCAACCAGAGGGCCTCACGCCAGACCGCTTCCAGGAAACGGTCCGCGATATGCGCATCGATCTCCTTGCGCACGTGCAGCGGATACAAGCCAACCTCTGTCAGCGTCGCCTTGGCCGCCTCGACCATCGCGGGCGCCGTGGCCTCGGATGGCACCACCTCGATCAGGGGCAGCAGGTAGACCGGGTTGAACGGGTGCGTGACCATGATCGTCGACGGATCGGCGGCACCTTGCTGCAACTCCGACGGCTTGAACCCGCTGGTGGACGATCCGATGGGCACGCCCGGTGCCGCGGCCTGGATCTCGGCAAAGACCTTGTGCTTCAGGTCCAGCCGCTCGCTCACGCTTTCCTGTATCCAGTCCGCGCCGTCGACCGCTTCGGCGATTGAGCCGTGAAAACTCAGCTTGCCCTCGGCGGGCAGGGCGCAATCATAAAGCATCGGCAACGCGCCGCGCGCATTGGTCAGCACCTCGCCCACCTTGCGCTCGGCTTGCGGGTCGGGGTCGAAAACCCGCACATCCCAGCCGTTCAGCAGGAACCGCGCGGCCCAGCCGCCGCCGATCACGCCGCCACCAATGATTGCCGCCCGTTTCGCCATCGTCGTTCCCTTCGTCATCGCACCTTGATCCGCGAGGTGTCATAGCCGTTGAAATTCAGGATCTCCGCCGCCGCCCGCAGCCGGTCCGCCCCGCCCTCGGGGCGACGGTCGAGGATCCAGCCATAGCTGCCATCGGGCGTCCCGATTGCCGCCGTACGGAAATCGTCATCCACCCACACGACCCACATCTGCCGCGGCGCTTCGCCCTCGCGGTTCAGTTGCCAGCGGTTCTGGCCCAGCGGCCGGGCCATCCATATCTCGGCGTCCGTCTCGCAGTCGCCGGACAGCAGGCAGGCCTCGGTGCGAAACTCCACCGCCTGCTGGCCGCGTAGATCGGGCAGGAAGGTCACCATCGCCAGCCCGCCGTCGCCGGGGAAATATCCTCGCACGAACCACGGACCGCCCATGTCCTTCATCCCGTTGCCGCGCGTCGTCACCGACAGCGGTTGACCCGTGTCGCGGAATGATCTGTCCGGGGCCAAGGGCCCGCTGGCGCAGCCCGCCAGCGCCAGGGCCGCCGCGAGGTATGTGATCCGGTTCGTCCAGTTTCGCATGGTTTGCCTCATGTCGTGATGCTTCGCGCGCATCATGGCACCAGTGTCTCGGTGTGGCCATCCACCGCCATAACCTGCCCCGAGATCTTCGACGCCCCCGGCGATGCGAGAAACAGCACCATGTCGGCAAGGTCATCGGCGCTGACCCACGAGCGCAGGCTGACGCCCTTGACGTATTGCGCGCGGACCTCGTCCTCGGCCTTGCCGCTGGCGGCGGCCTCCATGGCCACGACGCGATCCATACGTTCGCCTTCCACCGCGCCGGGCGCGATGGCGTTCACGCGTACGCCTGCCGGGCCAAGCTCCATCGCCAGTGTCTTGGTCAGGCCCACCAAGGCCCACTTGGCCGAGGAATAGGGCGAGCGATAGGGATAGCCCCATTGCCCCGCCGTCGACGTGGTCAGCACGATCAGTCCAGATCCTTGGGTCCGCATCACTCGCGCGGCCCAGCGGCAGGTCAGGAACGACCCGTGCAGGTTGACCGCGATACATTGCTGCCAGGCGGCATAGTCCAGATCCTCGATCAGCCCCGCCTGTCCGCCCGTCCCGGCATTGGCGCAGACCACGTCGGCCCCGCCCCATTCACCTTCGACCTGGCTCAGGAAAGCGTCCATGTCGGCCTCATCGGTGACATCGGCCTGTTGCGCGATCAGCGACGGGTTGGCCTCGGCCATCGCGGCCACCGCCATCGGGTCGGTGTCACAGATCGCCACGCGGTCGCCCATTTCCAGGAACCGTTCGGCCAGCCGCTTGCCGATCCCGGACGCGCCGGCGGTGATGACCACGCGGCGGCTCATGGCCGGGTCGTCCGACAGGCGTAAATGGCACCGACGCGATGCCACCCAAATACCGACGCGATACCGACAGCCATTTTCAGACCGGCGCCCGCTTGGTCAGCCCCAGCTTCTTGCGCACATCCTCGGGCCCGATCACACGGGCGCCCAGCCGTTCGACGATCTCCTTCGCGCGGGCGACAAGCTGTTCATTGGTGGCCAGCACACCCTTGTCCAGCATCAGGTTGTCCTCCAGCCCGACGCGCACATTGCCCCCCGCCAGCACAGAGGCGGCGACGTAAGGCATCTGGTTGCGCCCGAGGCCGAACGCACTGAAGTGCCAGTCGTCGGGGATGTTGTTGACCATCGCCATGAAGGTGTTCAGATCATCCGGCGCGCCCCACGGCACGCCCATGCACAGCTGCACCAGCGCGGGGCTTTCCAGCACTCCGTCGCTAACCAGTTGTTTTGCATACCACAAATGCCCGGTGTCGAAGGCTTCGATCTCGGGCTTTACTCCTAGCTCGGTCATCATCCGGCCCATCGCCGTCAGCATGCCGGGCGTGTTGGTCATGACGTAATCGGCCTCGGCAAAGTTCATCGTGCCGCAATCCAGGGTGCAGATTTCCGGCCGGCACTCTGCCACATGCGCCACCCGCTCGGTGGCGCCGATCATGTCGGTATCCGCTTCGTTCAGCGGCAGCGGGCTTTCGACATCGCCAAACACCATGTCCCCGCCCATCCCGGCGGTGAGGTTCAGCACCACGTCGACGTCCGCATCCCGGATCCGCTCGGTCACTTCGCGGAACATCTTCACGTCCCGCGACGGCACCCCGGTCTCGGGATCTCGCACATGACAATGCACCACCGCCGCCCCCGCCTTGGCCGCAGCAATGGCGCTGTCCGCGATCTGCTCGGGGCTTCGTGGCACGTGCGGGCTCTTGTCTTGTGTCCCGCCCGATCCGGTCACGGCACAAGTGATAAAAACCTCTCGGTTCATGGCAAGCGGCATGGTGGTCTCCCTTTGTTGGCCAGATCATATCGCGCTGGCGATATCGCCAAGTTTGCGCTAATTGACAAAAATCATGCCGGAATGGACAAAATCAGCGCTTCATACCACGCGGATCGGGTTTCTGCTGTTCGACAGGTTCTCGAACCTGTGCCTGGCCAATTGCATCGAGCCTCTGCGCGCCGCCAACACGGTCGGACCAAGGCCGATCTTCGACTGGACAGTGCTCAGCCTTGATGGCGGTCCGTCTCGGTCCTCCAGCGACATCGAAATGATCGCCCGCGCCTCGGTGACCGCGATGCCGAAGGTCGACTACCTGTTCGTAGTGGCAAGCTACGGCCACGAAGTGCATGACAGCCCGCGCACCCGCAGGCGATTGCGCGATGCCGTTCACCACGCCGATGTCGTTGTGGGACTGGACGCAGGACCGTGGCTGCTTGCGTCCGCCGGGTTGTTGGACGGGCGCCGGGCAACGGTGCACTGGGACCTACTGGACGCCTTCACCGAACGGTTCCTGACCGTCGATGCCGAGCAGGCCAGGGTGCTGCGGGATGGAAACGTGATCACATGCGCCGGCGCCATGTCGGCGCTCGACCTGACACTGGAGTTGATCGCGCAGCATGCCGGCATGGCCGTCCGGCTGGACGTCGAGGCGCTGTTTTTGCATGGCGAGCCGCCGGTGGGACGGGGCAGGACCAGGCAGGTCGCTGACCCACTGGTGCGCCGTGGCTTGCAGGTGATGCGCGACACCGTCGAAAAACCGCTGACCCTGCAACAGCTTGCGACGCGTTTGTCGTGTCAGCCCCGGACACTTGACCGCCGGTTTCGCGCGCGGTTGGGGGCGTCTCCGGGCAAGGTCTATCGACATCTGCGCCTGGCCGCCGCGCGTAAGCTGATCGAGGACAGCACCTTGGGAATTGCCGAGATCGCCATTCGCTGCGGGTATGATTCGCCGTCTTCCATGACCCGTGCGATCCGACGGCAGTACGGCAGCACGCCACGCCAGTTGCGGTGCCATTGACAGCAATGAAGGCGCCGCTAAAGCTGCACCTATGACAGGCAAGACATGTAATGTTGCAGTGATCGGCGCGGGCATCGTGGGGGTGTCCACCGCGCTTTGGCTGGCGCGCGAAGGTCATACGGTCACCCTGCTCGACAAGGCCGGTCCCGGCGAGGCGACAAGTTTCGGAAACGCGGGCCTTTTGGCGTCCGCGGGCACACTGCCTGTGCCCGGTCCCGGCCTCTTGCGCAAGGCCCCGCGCATGGCACTGGATCCTCGTGAACCGCTTTACATCCGGTGGCGCCATTTGCCCGCGCTTGCGCCCTGGCTGATGAAATACCTGCGCTACGCGACGGCGGATGCAGCCAAGACCCGGGCGAACGCGATGCTGCCGTTGATAGGCGACAGCCTGGCAGACCACCAGGCCCTTGCGGCGGGAACCGAAGCCGAAAAATACGTCGTGCCCTGCGACTATCTCTATGGCTATACGACCCGAAAGGCGTTCGATGCGGATCGGTTCACCTGGGACATCCGCACGGCGCAGGGGTTCGACTTTTCGGTGATGGATCGCGAGGCCTTGCGCGCTTACGACCCGATCTACGGGGAGGCGATCGGATGTGCCGCCCGTATAGCGAACCATGGGCGCATTTCGGATCCGGGGGCTTATGTCAAAGCGCTTGCAAGAGCCGCCGAACGCCTTGGAGTTCGGCTGATCCGTGATGAGGTCAAAGCGATCGAACGCACCAATGGGCAAGTCACGGGGCTGCGCCTGACGGGCGAAACGCTCGCGGTGGATACGGCCGTTGTCACGACCGGCGCATGGTCGAAACCCCTGGCCGAGTCGTTAGGCATAGCGGTTCCCCTGCATCCCGAGAGCGGTTTTCATGTCGAGCTTTGGGAGCCGTCGCAGATGCCGCGGTCTCCCCTGATGTTCTCGGCGGGCAAGTTCGTGATCACGCCGATGGAAGGCCGCATCCGGCTGGCCGGAATGGTCGGGTATGGCGGGTTCGACGCGCCGCCGCCCGAGGCGCCCTACCGCATGTTCATGCGTCATCTGAAAGCGGCGCTGCCGGGTCTGACATGGCGCGAAACCACGCGGTGGATGGGCCATCGTCCGGCAGTCTCGGACTCGCTGCCGTTGATCGGGGCGGTGCCGGCTGTTGCCGGTGCCTATACCGGCTTCGGTCACGATCACGTGGGGCTGACCGGCGGACCCAAAACGGGCCGATTGCTGGCGCAGATGATCTCTGGCGGGCGTCCGAATATCGACGTTACCCCCTTTGCGCCAGACCGTTTCACGCGCTGATCCGCCGGTGCCTTGTGCGAAT
This sequence comes from Roseovarius sp. MMSF_3298, assembly GCF_030733705.1. Lineage (NCBI taxonomy): Bacteria > Pseudomonadati > Pseudomonadota > Alphaproteobacteria > Rhodobacterales > Roseobacteraceae > Roseovarius > Roseovarius sp. MMSF_3298. The sequence continues at coordinate 88,015 of NZ_JASHIN010000012.1, read as the reverse complement.
TTGAACGCATGCCTGTGCGGGTGACGTGGCCGGTATCGACTTTTGCGGATCCGCTCTAACTCGTAAGTTGTGATCACCAAGGTGCGGTCCTCGCGCCCGTTTGACGTTCCAGCGACTGCCAACAGGGATAGGAGCCAGACATGACGACATTCACACTCAACGGAAAAAAAACGGAAATCGACGCAAGCCCGGATATGCCATTGCTTTGGGCGCTGCGCGATGAACTAAAAATGACCGGCACCAAGTACGGATGCGGTGTCGCCTCATGCGGGGCATGCACGGTGCATATCGACGGCGTGCCGTCGCGATCCTGCCAGACGTACCTCGGCGACCTTGAGGGCGCGACGATCACCACGATCGAAGGCGTCGAAAACGACGCTGCGAAGGCGATTCAGGAGGCCTGGGTCGAGCTTCAGGTCCCGCAATGCGGCTATTGCCAATCGGGGCAGATCATGTCGGCCTCGGCGCTGCTGGCGGAAACGCCCAAACCCACTGACGAAGACATCGACACGGCAATGGATGGCAACCTGTGCCGCTGCGCGTCCTACGCCCGTATCCGCAAGGCCATTCACCGGGCCGCAGAAATCATGGAGGCGTAAGATGAGACTGATCGACAAACGCGACCTGATGCCCGCCACACGCGCGCTCACGACGACGCGGCGCGGATTTCTGACCCTGTCCGCCGGTGCCGCCGGTGGTCTGTTGCTCGGCGCTGCCGTGCCTGTGCGTGGTCTGGCACAGTCCGCTGCCGAGGGCGACGTGCTGGTGACGCCGTTCGTCCACGTGATGCCGGACAACACCGTTCTTGTACTCAGCAAGCACCTGGATATGGGGCAGGGCACGGCATCGGGTCTTGCCACGCTGGTGGCCGAGGAATTGGATGCCTCGATGGATCAGATCACCACGGATTTCGCACCGTCGAACCCCGAAGTTTATGCGAACAGCGCGTTCGGCGTGCAGGGTACAGGCGGGTCTACAGCAATGCCCAATTCGTGGGAGCAGTACCGCAAAGCCGGCGCGACCGTCCGGGCGATGCTGGTCAATGCGGCTGCAAGCGAGTGGGGCGTCGATGCCTCCGAGATCGGCGTTTCCGAGGGCAAACTTTCGGCTGGCGAAAACAGTGTCACATTCGGCGAGATGGCGAGCCTTGCGGCCGGCCAGCAACCGCCCGAGGATGTTGTGCTGAAGGCACCCGAGGATTGGGTCTATATCGGCAAGTCCTTCGCCCGCGTGGAGGTGCCGCAAAAGACGCGAGGCAGCGTCGGCATGTTCGGGATCGATCAGCAGCCCGAGGGTGGGCTGGTTGCCGTGACGGCACGCCCGCCGCGGTTCGGCGCGACCTTGGCCTCGATGGACGCGGCCGACGCGAAAGCGATGGACGGCGTGCATGATGTGCTGGAAATCCCGCAAGGCGTCGTCGTGGTGGCCGACACCACGTGGAAGGCGATGCAGGCGCGGGACGCGCTGGCGCTGGAATGGGCCGAAGGCTCGGGTGAGACTCGGGGGACGGACGCCCTGATGGAAGAGTTCCGTGCGCTTTTGGACCAGCCCGGAAACCCGGCAGAGCCAAAGGGCGACGCCGCTGCCAAGCTGGAGCAGGCAGAGACGATCATCGAAGCGGACTACGTGTTTCCTTATCTGGCTCACGCGCCGATGGAACCGCTGGACATGACCGTGCATTTCGACGGAAGTTCCGCGCAGTTCTGGGGCGGTTCGCAGTTGCAGACCGTGGATCACGGCACCGCGGCTTCGGTCCTTGGGCTTGAGATGGGGCAGGTGCAGGTGCATACCAAGTGGGGCGGCGGATCTTTCGGTCGTCGCGCGACGGGCGACGCGCACCTGGTCGCCGAGGCCGCGACCATCGGCAAGGCCTGGCTGGAGGCTGGTCACGACGCACGGCCGATCAAGCTGATCTACAAGCGCGAGGATGACATCAAGGGCGGCTACTATCGCCCCCTCACGATGCACCGCGTGCGGGCTGGGCTTGACGCCGACGGCAATATCTCTGGCTGGGAGCACCGCATCGTCAGCCAGAGCATCGCCAAGGGTACGCCGTTCGAGCAATACATGGTCAAGGAAGGGGTCGACGACACCACGATCGAGGGCATTCACCCCACGCCCTATGCCATTCCTGACCTTACGGTCGACGTGCACCACCCGGATGTCGGCGTGCCGGTCCTGTGGTGGCGCTCGGTCGGGCACACGCACACGGCCTATGTCATGGAGACCATGATGGACGAGTTGGCAGAGGCCGCCGGGCGCGATCCGGTGGAGTTCCGCCTGACCTATCTGGGCGAGGATGCGCGGTTGGCCGGAGCGTTGCGGTTGGCGGTAGAAAAGGCCGGAGAATCCGGGCCGGAAGGCACCCATCGCGGGATTGCCGTGCACAAGAGCTTTGGCAGCTACGTTGCCGAAGTGGCCGATGTGCGACTGCGTGAAGACGGCACGATCAAGGTCGAGAAAGTCACCTGCGGCGTGGATTGCGGTGTGCCGATCAACCCCGACAACATCGTGGCACAGGTCGAGGGCGCCCTTGGCTATGGCCTGTCATCGATCCTGCGGGAGCAGATCACCATGACCGATGGAGAGGTGGACCAGTTCAACTTCCCGGACTACACGCCGCTGCGGATTTCGGACATGCCCGAGGTTGAAGTGCATATCGTGCCCTCGACCGAAGCGCCCACCGGCATCGGTGAGCCGGGCACGCCGCCCATCGGCCCTGCCGTGGCGAATGCCGTCTACAAGGCGACCGGCGAGCGGGTGCGCAGCCTGCCGATGTCGCAGCACGGCCTGGCCTGAGGCCGGTCAAGCAAGGCATGAAAAAAGGGGCGGCGACGCCCCTTTTTTGTTTCAGGCTTTCAAACACCCGATCATAGCGCGCGTGCGCAGGTCATTCGATGTTATCGGGGTGATATGCTGCAATCCGTGGATCCGGATCAGAGTTCATTTCAGCCACACCAAAAGCCAAGGCATTTCACCTCAAAGCAAACGGCGTCTTCTTTTGACTTGCCACATACAATCCACCGCGATTTTCGAGCCTCGTCAAATCGCCGTGCTTTTCGCAAGTTCTTCGCTCGTCACGGTTTCCTTGTCCGCGCTCAGTTTCACAGCACCGCGTTCGATCACGTAGAACCGGTCGCCCAGGTCGAAGGCAAAGCTGAAATACTGCTCGACAAGGATGATCGCGATGTCGCCCTGGCTGCGCAGGAGGCGGATGGCTTCGCCGATCTGCTGGATCACGTTGGGCTGGATGCCCTCGGTTGGTTCATCCAGCAGCAGTACCTTGGGCTTCGTGATCAGCGCGCGGGCAATAGCAAGCTGTTGCTGCTGACCGCCCGAGAGGTCGCCGCCGCGCCTTGGCATGAATTCCTTGAGGATGGGAAAGAGGTCGAAGATATCGTCGCGCAGGTGGCGTTCGCTGCGCGGCAGGCAGGCAAAACCTGTCTCAAGATTTTCCTCGACCGTCAGGAAAGGGAAGATGTCCCGCCCTTGGGGGACGTAGCCAACACCGCGCCGCGCCATGTCATACGCGCCCAGTTTGCCGATGCTTTCCCCCGCCAGCGTGTAGGCTCCGCCGGAGCGGGGATGGGTGCCCGACAGCGCCTTCAGCAGAGAGGTCTTGCCGACGCCGTTGGTGCCCATGATGCAGGTGACCTCGCCTTGCCGCGCGCCCATATCGATGCCGTTCAGGATCTGGCTGCCGCCGTAGTGAAGGGTCAGGCCCTCGACGCTCAGGATATCATCGGCCAAGATACACCTCGATCACGTTTTCGTTCTTGGTCACATGGTCGATGGAGCCTTCGGCCAGCACCGCGCCCTCGTGCAGGACCGTGACCTTGCAACCAAGGCGGCGGACGAATTCCATGTCATGTTCGACGACGACTACGGCACGGGTTTTGGCGGCTTCGCGCAGAAGGTCGGTTGTCTTTTCCCGCTCAACGGTGGTCATGCCCGCCGCCGGTTCGTCCACCAGCAGAAGCTGCGGGTCCTGCGCCAGCAGCATGCCGATTTCCAGCCACTGCTTCTGACCGTGCGACAGCTCGCCAGATTTGCGCCCGAGCGCCTGCGCCAGACCGATGGTTTCGGCCAGCTCGGCGACGCGGTCGCGATCCTCGGCGCTCGGCTTGAAGAATAGAACGGCGAAGGGTGAGCGCGGTTTGCGCAGCGCCATCATCAGGTTGGCCTCAACCGTCTGATCCTCGAACACGGTCGGGCGCTGGAACTTGCGACCCACGCCCGCCATGGCGATGCTGCTTTCGGATTTCCCCAGTAATGAAACCGGCGGCTCGCCCCAGAGGACACGGCCCTCGTCGGGCTTGGTCTTGCCGGTGACCACGTCCATGAAGGTGGTTTTGCCCGCGCCGTTGGGGCCGATGACGGCGCGCAGTTCCTTGTTGCCAATCGAGAAGGACAGGTTGTTCAAAGCCTTGAAGCCGTCGAAGCTGACCGAGACGCCGGAGACCTCCAGAAGCTGGCTCATTTGTCGGCCTCCTGTTCGCGCAAGGCGCCCTGGTCTGGGCCGAGGTCGGCGCCGTGGCGATCGGGAGTCAGGCGATCCGCCAACAGGTCAAAGAGCCCGCCGATGCCTTTCGGGGCAAACAGCGTGACCGCAACGAAGGAGACGCCGAGCAGGACCGTCCACCAATCGACCCACTGGATGCGCCAGCTGCCCAGCACGATGTCGGGGGCCTGTCCGCCGGTAAACCACGTCGACAGTAGCGACACGAAGGCCGCCCCGATGACCGCGCCGTATAGCCGCCCACGCCCGCCGATGGCGACCCAGACGGCAAGGTAGATCGAGGCGATGGGCGCCAGTTCCGCCGGATTGATGATGCCGGCCTGCGGATAATAAAGCGCGCCGGCGATGCCCGCGATGACCGCCGACAGAGTGAAGACGAAAAGCTTGTACGCCTCGACCGGATAGCCGAGGAAGCGCACGCGCGCCTCGTCATCGCGGATGCCGCGCAGCACCGAGCCGAACTTGCCCGAGACGACCCAGGTGGCCAGCCAGTAGCCCAGCCCGAGCGCGAGCGCCGAGGCCCAGAGGAACCACACGGAGACGACGGATTGCGGGACATTGCCGAGGCCGGGCAGGTTTTGCAGGCCCGAGAGGCCATTGTTGCCACGCAACCCGCTGTCGTTCTGAAAGAGGTAGAGGGCGAGCGCGAGAGTCATCGCCTGGGTCAGGATCGACAAGTACACGCCCGTCACGCGGCTGCGGAAGGCGAACCAGCCGAAGACCAGCGCCAAGAGGCCCGGTATCAGCACCACGGCGGCCAGTTGCAGCGGCAGCGAGTGGGCGACCGCCCAGATCGGCGGGAATTCGGACGCGCCGACAACGCCGAAGATCTGGCTGGCGATGCCGTCGGATACCTGTTCGGGCGTGGGCGGCAGAACCTCGGCGGACATGCTTTCGACCACGATCAGGCGGGTGCGCTCGTACATCAGCCACATGCCGATGGCGTAGCCGCCCAGTCCGAAAAAGGCCATGTGCCCCAGCGACAGGATCCCGCAATAGCCCCAGACGAGGTCCATCGCCAGCGCCACGAGGCAGAGGCATAGCGTCTTGCCCAGCGTCTTGACGAAGCTGGTGGAAATGATGCCGATGCCGAAGCCTTCGGACAGGATGGTGACGCCCACCGTGAAGAGCGCGAGGCAGGCCATGAAGATCAGGATCGCCGGAAAGCGCAGGAACAGAGGCTGGCGCGGTGCGGGGCGGGCGAGGGTGCTGTCGGTCATGTCACGCCTCCGCCGCCCGGCCCTTGAGCGCGATGATACCGCGCGGCCGGAATTGAATGAAGAGAATGATGAACAAGATCATGTAGGTCTGCGCTGCCAGCGTATTCGAGGGGTTCAGCCATTCGATCCCTTTCTGCAGTGAGCCCACGAGGGTCGCGCCCAGCAATGTGCCCCAGATATTGCCGACGCCGCCCACGACCACGGTCATGAAGCTTTGCACGATGTAGTCGGCACCCATCTCGGACGTGACCTTGGCATATAGCCCGATGGCCACACCGGCGATGCCCGCTATGCCTGACCCGAACCCGAAGGTCAGCATATTGATCCGGTCGGGGTTGATGCCCATCGAGGCCGCCATGCGCGGGTTCTGGGTGACCGCGCGCACCTCCAGCCCCAGCCGGGTGCGGTTCATCACGACCAGGAACAGCGCAAGGAACAAGAGCGCCAGCACGAATATCGCGATGCGGATATAGCTGATCGAAACGATATCGTTGAACACCAGTGACCCGTCGAGCCAGCCCGGCGCCGTCAGCGGGCGGGCCTGCGTGCCAAAGATGTTCTTGGCGATCTGTTGCAGCGCGATGGAGATACCGAAGGTGGCCAGCAGCGTTTCCAGCGGGCGGTGATAGAGCCAGCGGATGACCAGCCGTTCCATCGCCACGCCCGCCGCGAAGGTCACGGCAAAGGCCAGCGGGATGGCGAGGATCACCGAAAGCGTCTGGTCAGGGATGATCTGCTGCACGACAAAGCCGGTATAGGCGCCCATCATTATGAACTCGCCATGGGCCATGTTGATCACGCCCATCACGCCAAAGGTGATGGCAAGCCCGATGGCGGCGAGGAAATAGATCGACCCGAGCGAAATGGCGTCGAGCGCGAGGTCGGCGGCCTGGTTGACGGCGACGCGGGTTTCGATGCCGTTGAGGGCATCCATCGCGGCCAGCGCGACGGCGGGCGGGGCGCCGGTAAAGACCTCGTAGAACGCGTATTCGCCAAGTGTCTCGTCGATCTCAGCCTCGGTAGCGACGGGGTCGACTGTACCTTGCTCGGCCAGCTTGGCATAGGCCATGTCGCGGGCGTCTTCGGTGTCCAAGGTGGCGACCTCGATTCCGGCGACTGCCGCGTCGTCGATATTGACCACGAGCGCCGCGGCCTTGTCGGTGCGGCTGATGCGGGGCTTGGCGAACCCTTCCGAGACCAGCAGGTCGTAGGCGTCCTCGCGGGGCAGGGCCTCGGAGCCGGGTTTCAGGACGCGGGCGATTTCGGGGCTTTCGGGCGCGGTTTCCGCGGCTTCTAGCCGGGTCGTCACCAGCGGGTTCAGCGCACCGCGCAAATCGACTCCCAGGTCGCCCTGGAAGCCTTCGATGGCGGCGATGCGTTCTTCTTCGGTTTCGCCGAAACGGATGGTCAGCAGACGTTCGAGGCGTTCGGCGCGGGCCTTGAGGGTCGGGCTTGTCTCGGCCTCGATCGCCTCGCGCAGGGGGGCCAGGTGCGAGGCTTCTGCGTCCCGCTCGATGTTGTCGATGGCGGTGCGGCGGGTTGGGAGGTCTTCGGCGGTCAGCTGGAATCTCACCAGCGCGGCGCCGATCATCTTGCGCACGCCGGAATTGGGTTTGGACTGCTCAAAGTCGTCGTCGGGCAACTCGCCCAGGGCCGTGTCCCCGGCAAAGTCGAAACCTCGGATAGTGTCGCGGTCGATTTCCTCGGCCCAGATGAAAAGGCCGGTCTCAGCATTCCGCCACAGCTCCTTGTCCTGCCACTTGCGCAGGACGGTCTGCGCCTCGGGTAGGCCACTTCCGGCGATGGCGTCGATGGTGGGGGCGACCTTGGTGCGCGATGGCTTCGCCAGCTGGTTCGCATGCTCCTGCATCAGTTGCTGGATCGGCGCATCCGCTTGCTGTGCCGAGGCGGGCAAGTATGCGAAAACAAGCGTGAGGATCAGCAAAAGACGTGCCATGCACGGGCCTCCCAAAGGGAAAAGAAGGGGGTGAAGGGCGGCGCAGGGTCCGCCCTTCAAGTCTTAGAGGGTCAGTAATTCGACTTGATCTGCACGCAGGTCTCGGTCTCGGTGTTGTACATACCGCACTCGAGTTCCTGCCAGTCGGACTTCAGCACAGCCGACTCCGGAAGGTAGTCTGTCCAGGCGTCGCCCGGCACTTCCTCGGTCTGGCTGATGATGTCGAATTGACCGTCTTCCTGGATCTCGCCGATGAGAACCGGCTTGGCCAGGTGGTGGTTCGGCAGCATGACCGCGGTGCCGCCGGTCAGATTCGGGAATTCCTGACCGTACATGGCGGTGCGGACCGCATCGACGTCGGTAGTGCCGGCCTCTTCGGCGGCGTTCACCCACATGTTGAAGCCGATGTAATGCGCCTCCATCGGGTCGTTGGTCACGCGTTCCTCGCCCATGCGGGCCTTCCATGCCTCGATCCATTCGGCGTTGGCATCGGTGTCGGCGGACTGGAAGTAGTTCCACGCCGCGAGATGCCCAACGAGGTTCGAAGTGTCGAGGCCCGACAGCTCTTCTTCGCCCACGGAGAAGGCGACGACGGGGATGTCATCGGCCGAAACACCCTGTGCTGCGAGTTCCTTGTAGAATCCCACGTTAGCGTCGCCGTTGATGGTCGAGATCACGCCGACCTGTTTGCCGCCTGCACCCAGCGCCACGACGTCCGACACGATCTTGGACCAGTCTGAATGGCCGAAGGGCGTGTAGTTGACGAAGATGTCCTCGTCGGAGATGCCCTTCGATTTCAGGTAGGATTCCAGGATATTGTTCGTGGTGCGCGGATAGACATAGTCGGTGCCTAGCAGCGCGAAGCTTTCGACGCCAAGTTCTTCCAGGAAGTAATCCGTGGCGGGGATCGCCTGTTGGTTCGGTGCCGCGCCGGTGTAGAATACGTTCTTGGAGCTTTCCTCGCCCTCGTACTGCACGGGATAGAACAGCAGCCCGTTCAGTTCCTCGATGACTGGCAGCACGGATTTGCGGCTGACGCTGGTCCAATTGCCGAAGATCACGTCGACCTCGTGCACGGTCAGCAGCTCGCGCGCTTTCTCGGCGAACAAGGGCCAGTCCGAGGCGGGGTCGACGACCACTGCTTCCAGTTCGCAGCCCAGAACGCCGCCTTTCTCGTTCTGCTGTTCGATCAGCATTTCCATGGTGTCTTTGAGCGTGGTCTCCGAGATTGCCATGGTGCCCGACAGCGAGTGCAGTACGCCGACCTTGATCGGGCAGTCCTGCGCCATTGCGGGCAGCGCGGTTGCCATCACGACAGCGACGGAGCTTAACAGCTTTTTTGACATTGATTCAGTCCCCTTTGCGTAACGCGCAGGGTGCTTGTGGGCAATATCCAAATGTCCCATATATCCCCCACGCAACATGTTGCGGAGTGCGGTGGTGATCTGGATTGCAAGGCCTGCACCATCGCACGTTCGACCGGACGGGATTCGTCCGCCGCACACAGTGCTTCCACATGCTTCTGCAAAGCGGCGAGGTTGCAGCGTGGCGATGGGCCGGAGTCTACTGTCGAAGTCTAAATTTTCAGCGCAATCGGTAGTTTTCGTCTGTTTTTTGGGCGCTCTCTTTTTCGCGACGATCAGCTTTCCAGGAGCAAGCTTTCACAATAGCCGATCTCGACCTTCGCGCGGTGTCTGGCCCAGCGGGCTATGTCTGGATCTCGTTCGAATTGTGCCATGCTCAGAATGTGCGCATGCGCGCTTTTCGCCTTTATCCGCTGATCCAGAAGGCTGCTGCGCATCTCGTTTTTCGTCACTGAGGCGAGCATGTCTTCGAAATGCGCCCGGCGCAGTTCCAGAACCTCTGCGTCTACGCTCCGCATCAACCAGGCATGTTCAAGCTCGGCGGAGAAGCGTCCGGTGCAGCTCGCAAAGACCTGCGGCAGCGTCGTGGCGGCGGCTGGCCCGCCAAGCATGATGCCGAGAACAAATGCGCCTGTCTTCATTCCGCTCATTTCCTGATCGTCCAGTCTAAAAATGCGGCAAGCAACATGAGTTTCACCGTTGCTCCAAGGGCCGCGATGGGTGCGGCCATTTCGTCCCGCGTTTGCCCAATTTTCGAGCATTACGGGTCAAAGCCGCCGAATTCTTGAGCGTGGCGGCATGGCGACGGGGCCTCCAGAAGGGCTTGGACTGGAACAGGGCGCGTGGGGCGTGCTCGTTTCCGGTGTCCTCTCGCTCGGAAACGCCCATGCATCTCGTTCAAGACTTCAAGGCTTCTGCCGATGCACCGTGCCTTCCCCGGGCGGTCGGCGGGTTGCAGGTGTCGTCCAAGATGCGGGATGGCCATAGCTGGATCGACGGATTGCACAGTGCGGGATGCGCACGCGCTGTTTTTCCGCGCCGAAAGGATGCTGTCGAAGCTATCGTGGTTAACACCTCCGGTGGGCTGACAGGCGGGGATCGTTTTGACATCGACGCACGCGCCGGTCGTGACAGCAGGCTGGTGATGACGACGCAAGCCGCAGAACGGGCGTATCGCAGTTCTGGTGGCCGTGCGCATGTCAGGACAAGACTTGCTGTCGAGGCCGGGGCGGCGATGTACTGGCTTCCGCAGGAATTGCTGGTTTTTGATGGTGCGGCCCTGGACCGACGGCTGGAGGTCGATCTGTCCGAAAAAGCCGCGGAGTTCGTGATGGCCGAGCCGATCGTCTTGGGGCGTACGGCGATGGGCGAAGTGGTCAACGATGCGACTTTTCTCGACCGCATCAGCGTTCGTCGCGGCGGGCAGCCGGTCTATGAAGACCGTCTTGCCCTGACAGGGGATATCCCGGCGCTTTTGGCCCAGGCCGCGGCCGCTGGCGGGATGCACGCGATGGCAAGCGCGCTTTATGTCGGCCCGCGGGCAGAAGCCTTGCTTGAAAAGGTCCGCGGGTTTCTGCCGTCGACTGGCGGTGCCAGCCTTCTTCGTCCCGATACCCTCGTGGTCCGCGTGCTTGCACAAGATGGTTTCCTGCTGCGCACGGTGCTGTGCCCGGTGCTGGAGGCGCTGTCGGGTGCCACACTTCCCAGATCCTGGAGGCTTTGAGAGAAATGCAACTGACGCCAAGAGAAAAGGACAAGCTGATGGTCGCGATGGCCGCCGAAGTGGCGCGAAAGCGGCTGGCGCGGGGGGTGAAGCTGAACTATCCCGAAGCGATTGCCTTGATCACGGACGCGGTTGTCGAAGGCGCACGGGACGGCCGCACTGTCGCGGACATGATGGCCGCCGGGGCCGAAGTGGTTTCTCGCGGGCAATGCATGCAGGGCGTGCCTGAAATGATCCATGAGGTTCAGGTCGAAGCCACCTTTCCCGACGGCACCAAGCTTGTCACCGTTCACAATCCCATTCGCTAAGCCCACAGGAGACCACCCTCATGCAACGCCTCGCCATTTCCCTCGTTCCCGCTTTGCTGGCTGCCGGCCCGGCGCTTGCCCATCTCGATCCGGGTGCGCACGGCTCTTTCGCGGCGGGTGCCTCGCATCCGGTCTTTGGGGCCGATCATATCCTTGCGATGGTAGCGGTGGGGCTGTGGGCCGCCAGCCTTGGCGGACGCGCATTTTGGGCGTTGCCGGTGGGCTTCGTGGCCGCGATGACGGGTGGGTTCGTGCTGTCACTGGGTGGACTGCCGCTTCCCATGGTCGAGCCGATGATACTTGCCTCTGTCCTCTGTCTTGGCCTGTTGGTCGCCATGGCGGCGCGGTTGCCCTTGCCTGGCGCGGTGGCGATCGTGGCGGCGATGGGCGTGTTCCACGGTCACGCGCACGGGGCCGAGATTGGCAGCGCGGGGGCGTCAGCCTATCTTGCCGGGTTTGTCGCCGCGACGGCGGCGCTTCATGCATTGGGGGCCGCGGCAGGTTGGACGCTGGGCCGTTCGGGCGGCGCGCTGATGGCGCGTGGCGCCGGGCTGGCCGTCGCCATGGGCGGGTCCGCATTGGTCATGATTGGATAAATCGATGATCCCCGGAGAAATCTTTCCCGCCGAAGGCACGCTGGAGCTGAACGCTGACCGCCAGGCGATCACGCTGGAGGTGGCGAATACCGGCGACCGGCCCGTTCAGGTGGGCAGCCATTATCATTTTGCCGAAACGAACCCAGCCTTGGAGTTCGACCGTGACACCGCACGCGGCCACCGTCTTGACATCGCGGCCGGCACCGCCGTGCGGTTCGAACCCGGACAGCGGCGCGAGGTGCAGCTGATCCCGATGTCGGGCGCGCGCCGCGTGTACGGCTTCAACCAGCACATCATGGGAGAGCTGTAATGCCCGCCACGATCTCACGGGGCGACTATGCCGCGATGTTCGGCCCCACGACGGGCGACAAGGTGCGTCTGGCCGACACGGACCTGATCATCGAGGTCGAACGTGACCTGACCGCCTTGAACGCAGGCGCCGCCACGACGGGCGGTACCGGAGATAACGCCACGCTCTACGGCGAAGAGGTCAAGTTCGGCGGCGGCAAGGTCATTCGCGACGGAATGGGCCAATCCCAGGCGACCCGGGCCGAGGGCGCGGTCGATACGGTTATCACCAATGCGCTGATCGTCGATCATACCGGCATCTACAAGGCTGATGTTGGCCTGAAAGCGGGGCATATCCACAAGCTCGGCAAGGCCGGCAATCCCGATACGCAGCCCGGCGTCGACATCATCATCGGTCCCGGCACCGAGGTCATTGCAGGCGAAGGCCGCATCCTGACCGCAGGCGGGTTCGACAGCCACATCCATTTCATCTGCCCGCAACAGATCGAGGATGCGCTGCATTCCGGCCTGACCACCATGCTGGGTGGCGGTACGGGGCCCGCGCAAGGGACGCTTGCGACGACCTGCACACCCGGCCCCTGGCATATTGGGCGCATGTTGCAGGCGGCGGACGCTTTCCCGATGAACCTCGCATTCGCGGGAAAAGGCAACGCCTCGTTGCCCGGCGCGCTGGAAGAGCAGGTCAATGCCGGGGCCTGCGCGCTGAAACTGCACGAGGATTGGGGCACCACGCCAGCCGCGATCGACTGTTGCCTGTCGGTCGCCGACGCGATGGATGTTCAGGTGATGATCCACACCGACACGCTCAATGAATCGGGCTTTGTCGAGAACACGGTGGCCGCGCTCAAGGGGCGAACCATTCATGCCTTCCACACCGAGGGTGCGGGCGGCGGCCATGCGCCGGACATCATCAAGATCTGCGGGCAGGAAAACGTGTTGCCGTCGTCTACCAACCCGACGCGACCTTTCACCGTGAATACGCTGGAAGAACACTTGGATATGCTGATGGTCTGCCATCACCTCGACAAATCGATCCCCGAGGATATCGCGTTCGCCGAAAGCCGCATCCGGCGCGAAACCATAGCTGCAGAGGATATTCTGCACGACATGGGGGCCTTTTCGATCATCGCCTCCGACAGCCAGGCCATGGGCCGCGTCGGAGAGGTGATCATCCGTACGTGGCAGACCGCGGACAAGATGAAGAAACAACGCGGGCGGCTGGATGCGGAGTCTGGCGAAAACGACAACCTTCGTGTCCGCCGCTACGTTGCCAAATATACGATCAACCCCGCCATCGCGCATGGTATTTCGGACCACATCGGCTCGATCGAGGAAGGCAAGCGGGCCGACCTTGTGCTGTGGAACCCGGCGTTTTTCGGGGTGAAGCCCGAGATGGTCCTGATCGGCGGCTCGATTGCCTGTGCGCAGATGGGCGACCCGAACGCCTCGATCCCGACGCCACAGCCGGTCTACACGCGACCCATGTTCGGGGCATTCGGGCGCGCCGTCGAAGCGTCGGCCGTGACTTTCGTTTCGGCAGCAGCCGCGGATGCAGGCATTGGCGATAGCCTCGGTCTGGCCAAGCGGACACTGCCTGTTCAAAAGACCCGCGGTATCGGAAAAGCCGACCTGAAACTTAACGATGCCTGCCCCGAAATCGACGTGAACCCCGAAACCTACGAAGTGCGCGCCGACGGCGAGCTGCTGACCTGTGAGCCGGCCAGCGAATTGCCCATGGCGCAGCGCTATTTCCTGTATTGACCGCCATGACCCAACTCCCGATCGCTCAACACCTGCACAAGGCCGGAACCTGGACCGGTGACGCGGCACTTTGTGCGCTGTCCTACGAAGACCGGTTTTTCCGGCGCCGCAAGCTTACCGTCGATCAAGGATGGTCGCTCGTGGCCGATTTCGAGCAGACGGTATCCTTGAACGACGGGGACGCGCTGGAAACCACCGACGGCCGCCTCGTGCGGATCATCGCGGCCCCGGAGGCGCTGTTGGCCGTGTCGGGGTCCGATCTGGCGCGGCTGGCCTGGCATATCGGCAATCGGCACACGCCTTGCCAGGTGGAGGCTGATCGGCTTTTGATCCGCGACGATCCGGTGATCGCGCATATGCTGGCGCATCTGGGGGCGACCATGACGGCGGTTACCGAGCCCTTCAAGCCCGAGGGCGGCGCCTATGGCCACGGCCGCACGCACAGCCATGAGCACGGGGCGACGGCGCATGCCCACTGATGCCGAGCTGCTGACACTGGCGCAATGGCTGTCCCCGGCCTATCCCATCGGCGCTTTTGCATGGTCGCACGGGATAGAGCAAGCCATCCGGGATGAACAGATCAAGGAAGCCGACACCTTGCAGGCATGGCTGCGCAGCTGCCTGAACCAAGGCGGGGGCCGCAATGACGCGATCTGGTTGCGGCTTGCCGCCGGACCAGGCGATGTGACCGAGATCGATTCGCGGAACCGCGCCTTCGCGCCCTCCGCCGAACGCCTGTCCGAGACCGTGCGGCAGGGAGCAGCCTTCGTGCGCACGACCAACGCCGTCTGGGGGCTTGATCTTCCGCAGCTGACCTTGCCGGTTGCAACAGGTCGGGCGGCGCATCTCATGAAGCTCGACATTGACGCCTGCGTGCTGCTTTACCTGCAATCCTTCGTCTCCAACCTTGTGTCCGCCGCGCTGCGCCTGATGCCGCTTGGCCAGACAGACGGGCAACGCGTGCTGGCCGCGCTTCAGGCTGACGTGATCCGGGTGGAGGCCGAGACGCGCGGCGCGGTCCCTGACGACATTTTCAGCAACGCGTTTCTGTCCGATATAGCGTCGATGCGGCACGAAACTCTCGAACCGAGGCTATTTCAGTCATGACCAGGATGAACGGCCCCTTGCGCATCGGAATCGGCGGTCCGGTCGGCGCGGGCAAAACCACGCTGACCGCCCGTCTTTCAGAGGCGATGAAAGACAGGTTTTCGATCGGCGTGATCACCAATGACATCTATACTCAGGAAGATGCGGACGCCCTTGTGCGGATGCAGATCCTGCCCTCGGACCGGATCATCGGAGTTGAAACAGGGGGCTGTCCGCACACCGCGATCCGTGAAGACGCGTCCATCAACCTCGCCGCTGTCGCCGAGATGCGTGAACGCCACCCGGATCTCGAGGTTGTCCTGATCGAGTCGGGCGGTGACAACCTGTCCGCCACGTTCAGCCCGGAACTGGCCGACCTGACGGTCTATGTGATCGACACGGCGGCGGGAGAGGAGATCCCGCGCAAGGGCGGTCCGGCGATAACACGCTCCGACATACTGGTGATCAACAAGACCGACCTCGCACCCCATGTAGGCGCTTCGCTCGACGTGATGCGACAGGACGCCACGCGGATGCGCCAAGGCCGCCCGTTCATTTTCACATCGCTCAAGTCGGGTGTCGGTGTCGACGAAATTCTTCAGGAAATCACGATGATTTCTGGTCTTGGCTCGACACAATAACGGCTCTTCTGTTTTGGCGTACTTGCGTTTGCTTGCGTCACGATCCGCCCGTTTGTCTTTAGGTAACAAAGGACCCTCCGAACAAATCGGCATTCTGATTTCCTTTCACATAGGAACACCACCCACCGGACTCCAGTCCGACGCTGCCCGAAGGCGGCGCCCATATTTTCGGGATTTGTTGATAAGGATCAATTGGCTCTTAGTTTTCGGTCACTTCAAGTTTATGATCCAAAGATCCGATTGATTAGACTAGGTAGGCAGTTCATGGCATTCACGTCGTCCTTCAGTCTCTTTCAATCGCCTTTCCTGCGCGCCTAGAGTGGAGCGCAAAGTGCCGTCCATGATGTCTTGATGGGCTGGAAGGATACAACAAAAGCTGGCCACCTATTCCCGACGATAGCATCTGTTTGCCTCTTTAACATTCATGCCCACGTTACCGCGGTGGGAAATCCGGAATGCTAACATATCGGCCATGGTGTTGGGGTTCTCCTTTACCACGGAACGCCAGCAGCCCCGCACGCGTAACATACGCAGCCCGGTCAGGATTGGTGCGAGGACAGTTATCAGTCGGCGAGTTCGATGCGCACGGAAAAATCCCCCTCCCGCATCAACGGCTCGAGCGAACCGTCAATCTCGCCCAGCCGCAGCAGGCCTGCCGAGGACTGGAATGGCTTGTAGAAGATCGCGAGGTTGCCCCATGGTCGATACTGCGTGATGTCACCCGGCTCGGGTTCATAGGCGCGCGGCGCGCCCGTGTCGTCGAGCTTTCGGTCAAGGTTGGCGACCTTCTCGATGCCGTGGTAATCGCTGAGCGTCAGGTCGATCGGGAGCATCGATTCGAAGTCCCGCGCGGCAGGGGTGTCGTCCAGCGTCGCGGGCATCACCTCGTCTCCGACAATAACGTTGATCCGGGTCATGGCACTCCTGCTATTGAAATCATCAGCATTTCCGGCCTTGGCCGGTGCAAAGAAAAGGGCCGCAGCGGTCAGTGCCAGTGGAATATCGGGTCTGCCGGCCATACTGGGTTTCCTTCCTCGCCTCGCCAGCACTCTAACCGCTACGACGGCGGAGAATAGGGGGAAGATGTCGCTTCCACTCATGAGCCACGGCCATCAGTATGACGGCATTCCGCCCTTCAGGTCCATGCCGGCCCGGGTGCCGGCCCTGTCGACAAGGATGCGACAGCGAGCCCGGCGGTTCACGATCCACTCGCAAGCCTACCCGTTCATGAATGCGTCTCATGGGTGGATGCCGCCTGCGCCGCATTATCCCGGCTGATACGCACTCTAGCTTGACTGTCAGCGGCGCGGGACGTGCCCCGCCGCAAGGCCGCAATTCGACGAAAGGAGACATCCCGTCATGAAACACCTTATCGGAACGACCCTCGCGCTTGGGCTGGCCGCCCCGGCCGCTTTTGCGCAATCCCAGACCATCACCCAGACCGAAGATCGCGGCGGGCAGATCGGGAGCGAAGAAACCTTTACCGGCACCGCCTATGTCGCGCCCGTTTTTCCGCCCGAGATGAACGGCGTCAGCGCGGGCGAGGTGACATTCCTGCCCGGGGCCCGCTCGGCCTGGCACACGCATCCGGTGGGGCAGATGCTGGTGGTCACCGACGGCACTGGCTGGGTGCAGGAACGCGGGCAGGAAAAGGAGGTCATCCAGGCCGGTGATGTCGTCTGGTGTCCGCCGGAAACTGAGCACTGGCACGGTGCGACCGACACCACCTCGGTGACGCACTATGCCATCCAGGGAAACGAGGACGGCTCGGCCGTGACCTGGGGCGAGCATGTCACCGATGAGGAATATGCGCAGTGACCTTTCGGCGGTCCGCGTTGTGCGGGCCGCCTACTCTCACGCTTTGGAGCTTTCGTCGACATGAAACGCGTTCTGCACTTTTTGACCGCAGCGATGCTGGCGCTGCCCGCGCATGGCCAGACGATTGAAACGGTTCTGCCCGACCTGAACTACCCCTGGGACATCGAGGCCAGTAAAGGGAGTCTCTATATCACGGAAAAGGCCGGCACCCTGTCGGTGCTGGAAAACGGCGAGTTGCTGCGCCTGCCGGTGGTCACCAGTGTGCCGATCCTCGACGACCGTGGCGGTGGGCTGCTTGGTCTCGCGCTGAGGCCGGATTTCACTGAAAGCGGGCGTGTGATCCTGTATCAGCACCATGGAACGTCCGAGAACCGCAGGAACCGGGTTATCGAGGTTGTGCGCGACGGCAATGCCTGGCGCGAGACGCGGGTTCTTGTCGAAGACATCCCCGGTCACCCGCTCTACAACGGCGGCCGCGTCGCCTTTGGCCCGGATGGCATGCTTTATGTCACCACCGGGTGGACCGAGAACCGGGAGCGGCCGCAGGACCTGCAGAGCCTGGCGGGCAAGGTCCTGAGGGTCACGCCTGAGGGCGACGTGCCCGGCGACAATCCGTTTCCGGGCTCGCCAGTCTATTCGCTGGGGCACCGCAATCCGCAGGGCCTTGCCTGGAACGACGACGGCGTGCTGTTCGTCGCCGAGCACGGGCAGTCCGGCCAGGACGAGGTGAACCGCGTCGAGGCAGGCGGCAACTATGGCTGGCCGCTGATAAAAGGTGACGAGACGCGGGACGGGATGCATGCGCCGCTGGCGCAGTCCGGGGGCACAACCTGGGCGCCGTCGGGCCTGGCCTGGGACGGTGAGACTCTGTTGTTGGCAGGACTTCGGGCGCAGGGTGTGCTTGCCGTGACCGAGGACGGAGAGGTGCGCGAAGCCTTCCACGCCGGCGAACGGATACGCGACATCGTTGTCACGCAAGAGGGTATTCTTGCCATCACCACCAACCGCTCCCCGCGCGGCGAAGGCGCCTCGCGCGACCGGCTCATCCGGATCCTTCCGTAACTCGCAAGCGCATAATGCATGGACTTTATGAGCCAAGCACATATATCCGGAGGCGAACCCGCCATGATCATCGACAGAGAGATCAGAGCTTCCGCCATGCTACGAGAAAACATCAACGACCTCATCGCGCTGGCCGCCGTTGCTGAGGAACGCAGCTTTACCAGGGCCGCGGCGCGGCTGAACGTGTCGCAATCCGCGCTCAGCCACACGATCAAGGGGCTGGAAAAGCGGCTTGGTCTGCGCCTGCTGACGCGCACGACCCGTTCGGTTGCACCGACGATCGAGGGCGAGGATCTGCTGGCCACGCTGAATCCCTGCTTCGAGAAGATCGAGTCTAGGCTTCAGGCGCTGAACGATGCGCAGGACCAGCCGACCGGTACGGTGCGGATCGTCGCGGTGGAATACGCGATCGAGTCCCTTCTGTGGCCGAAGCTGTCCCCGGTGCTCAAGGCGCATCCGGCGGTAAAGGTCGAGTTCGTGGTCGATTACGGCTATTCGGATCTTGCGGAGTCGCAATGTGATGCCGGTGTGCGGTACGGCGAGCAGGTGAGCGAAGGCATGATCGCGATGCGGATCGGGCCGGACGAGCGGATGATCTGTGTCGGCGCCCCAGACTACTTCGAGACGGCGGGTGTGCCCGAGACGCCGCAGGACCTGACGAGCCATCGCTGCATCAACCTGCGCCTGTCGACGCATGGCGCGCTCTACGCCTGGGAGTTCGAGGATGCTGACGGAAACGAGATCCGGGTGAAGGTGCAAGGGCAGGCTGTTTTCAACATGATCAACCCTGTCCTGCGTGCGGCCACGGACGGTCATGGTCTTGCATTGGTGCCAGAACGCCTGGCGCAGGAGAAGCTCGATGCGGGTGAATTGCGCATCTGCCTTGAAAGTTATTCGCCGTATTTCCCCGGTTTCCATCTGTACTATCCCAGCCGGCAACGCCCGTCCTCGGCGTTTCAGGTCGTTCTGGATGCACTGCGCGAGCGCGCGTGAGGGTTCATGAGCCAAGCTCATGAGTGGCTTGGGGCCGGACGGCATTAACGTTTCTTCCGAAGCGACCAGATCATGGGGCAGTTACAACATGATCCGAAAGGTTTTCCCCATGAAGACGCATTTTGCCGCTTCTGCCCTCTCCCTCCTCGCCGCGTCCGCCTCGGCGCAGACACCGGCTGAAACACTTCCAGACGCCGTCGGCAGCGTGGCCCCCGCGCTGGAGGCCTATTCCCAGGATTCCCTCTTCGGGTCCGTGTGGCAGTCCGAAGACCTGTCCGTGCGCGACCGTTCCCTGATCACCTTCGCCGCCCTGATGACCCGGCACGAGACGGAAGACCTTGGCGATTACATCGCCCTCGCGCTTGATGCCGGTGTGACGCCCGCCGAGATTTCCGAGACGATCACGCATCTTGCCTTCTATTCCGGCTGGGGCAACGCAACCGCTGCCGCCGAGGCCGCCGCCCCGGTCTACGAGGAGCGCGGCGTGAGCGCCGAGGCCCTGCCGGACGTCGATCCGGAGCTCCTGCCGCTGGACGAAGAGTCCGAAGCCGCTCGTCAGGAGAACGTCCAGGGCACGTATGGCGAGGTCAGCCAAGGTGTGGTGGACAACACCGAGCAACTGCTTTTCCTCGACCTGTGGCTGCGCCCGGCGCTGGCGCCGCGGGACCGCAGCCTCGTTACCGTGGCCGCACTGATCGCCGCCGGTCAGCCCGAGCAGATGACCTTTCACCTGAACCGCGCCATGGACAACGGCCTGACGCAGGAGGAAGCCGGCGCGATGCTGTCGCACCTGGCCTTCTACACGGGCTGGCCGCGCGTCTTCTCGGCGATGCCGGTGGCCAAGGACGTGTTCGCAAACCGCTCTGAATGAGCCTTTGCCGGCGGGGACAACCCCCGCCGGTTCATCAACAGGAGACCGGAATGAAGATCGGCATCATCGGAAGCGGCCTGATGGGATCGCAGCTTGGGCGGCTCTGGGCTGCCAGCGGGCATGCGGTCACGTTCTCGTATTCCCGCAGCGCGCAAAAGCTTGAGCGGCTGGCGCGAGATGTAGGCGCCGCGCATGGCAGCGTGGCAGAGGCCGTGTCCGGGACCGATGCCGTTCTGCTTGCCGTCCACTGGTCGCGCATCGTCGATGTACTGGACCAGGCAGGAGAACTGAGCGGTGCGGTCGTGCTGAATTGCTGCGTGCCATTGGATGACAGCAATACCGACCTCGTCGTCGGAACCACCACCTCGGGGGCCGAGGAACTGGCGGCGTTGCGGCCGCGCGCCCGCTGGGTGTCGTGCTTCAACACCGTGCCGTCTGAAGCCTTCGGACCGGTCTTCGACCGCAGGAACCAAAAGCCGCGGCCGCAGGTTCTTACCTATGGCGACGACGAGGGCGCAAAGGAAGTGGCGCGCGGCCTTATCCGCGAAGCCGGCTTCGAGCCGCTGGAGGCCGGTGGTTTGCGCACCGCTCGCTTCGTCGAGCCCTTTGCCATGGTCACCGCCGAACTGGCCTATGGCCAGCCCGGAGGTCCGGCCCTGACCTACCGTTTCGAAAAACTGCGCGCTGCGCATTGAAAGGAAAAGACATGAAGATCACCCGTTCCGGCAGCTCGCCGTCCAATCCGGGACCGGAAGACTATTTCACCGGCACCGTTCGTATCGACCCCCTGTTCCAGGCCGAGGAGCCCGGCCGCACCAGCGGTGCGCATGTCACCTTCGAGCCCGGCGCCCGCACCGCCTGGCACACACACCCCGCGGGCCAGACGCTGATCGTCACGTTCGGCCGCGGGCGCGTCCAGCGCGACGGCGGGCCGGTCGAAGAAATCAGCCAAGGCGACGTGGTCTGGTTTCCCGCCGGCGAAAAGCACTGGCACGGTGCCGATGCAGATACGGCGATGAGCCACATCGCGATCCAGGAAAGCATCGACGGTACGCCGGTCACGTGGCTGGAGAAGGTTTCGGACGCCGATTACAACGGCTGATCCGGCGCCATATTCCGCCAAGGATGAAGCCGACGCCCGCGTGCCACGGAACCGGGAGGCGAGACCACGGCCCGCTGGCGCGCGGTGGACACTGTGCGAAAGCCTGCGACCCGCGGACCCGCAAGCCGAAGCCGACGTGCCGCTGCGACGCCGAAGACAAACCCGACCGGAGGGGCGTCACCATCACGGATGGATTGCACCTGCGTGGCAGCGAGACGTGCATGCGCTGCCCCGTGCCGGTCAACTCATGAGCCCGGTTCATCGGTGCTATCGGCTACCGCAGACTGTGCAGCGGCGGCGGAGGCGCTACGTGAACCTGTACATGATTGCGAGACAGGTCAGGAAGGAAACTCATATGAGCCCGCCCCCCATCGAATTCGAACTTCGGCGCAGAACGCTGCTGGTTGGCACGGCTGCCGCCGCACTAGGAGCCGGCGTTGGCCGGAGCGTCGGCGCACAGACGGACAACGGAACCGCGCCGGCCGGCCCCGAGACGACCGACATCACCGTCACGGTCAACGGCACGCCGCAGGACATGACCGTCGACAACCGCGTCACGCTGCTTGATGCCCTTCGTGAACATCTGCACCTGACCGGCACCAAGAAGGGCTGTGATCACGGCCAATGCGGCGCGTGCACGTGCACCGTCAACGGATCGCGGATCAACTCGTGCCTGAGCCTTGCCGTCATGCATGACGGTGACGAGGTTGAAACGATCGAGGGTCTCGGCACGCCCGATCAGATGGAGCCGATGCACGCCGCTTTTGTCGAACACGACGGATTTCAGTGTGGATACTGCACACCGGGCCAGATTTCGTCCGCCCGCAAGGTGATCGAGGAGATCCGCGCAGGCATCCCCAGCCATGTCACCGCCGACCTGACAGCCGAGATCGCCATGACCGACGCCGAGATCCGCGAGCGGATGTCCGGCAATATCTGCCGCTGTGGGGCTTATTCCAACATCCTCGCCGCCATCACTCAAGTCGCGGAGGAGCAGACATGAGAGCGTTTTCCTACGAAAAGCCGGCCGATGTCGCCGCTGCCGCCCGCGCTGCCGAGGCAGAAGGCGCGAAGTTCATCGCGGGCGGGACCAACCTGCTGGACCTGATGAAGCTGGAGATCGAGACGCCGGCCCATCTGATCGACGTGAACGGTCTTGGACTGGACGAGATCACGGAGACCGAGAAGGGCGGGTTGCGCATCGGCACGCTGGTGTCGAACACCGATCTGCTGGCCGACATGCGGATCCGCCGTGACTATCCGGTCCTGACGCGGGCACTGGCCGCCGGCGCATCGGGCCAGTTGCGCAACAAGGCGACAACCGGTGGCAACCTGCTGCAACGCACGCGCTGTCCGTATTTCTATGACACGGCGATGCCCTGCAACAAGCGCGAGCCCGGATCGGGGTGCGGTGCATTGACCGAGGGCGCGTTTTCGCGCCAGCTGGGGATCATCGGCACGTCGGACGCTTGCATCGCAACCCATCCTTCCGACATGGCCGTCGCGATGCGTGTGCTTGATGCCACGGTCGAAACGGTGACCCCCACGGGCATGACGCGCCGTATTGCGCTGGAAGATCTTCACCTGCTGCCGGGCGACACGCCCGAGATCGAGACGGCGCTGATGCCGGGTGAGCTGATCACCCATGTTAGCCTACCGGCGCCGGTCGGCGGAACGCAGGCCTATCACAAGGCGCGTGACAGGGCCTCTTATGCCTTTGCGCTGGTGTCCGTCGCGCTGATCCGTCAGCCGGACGGCACGGGCCGCGTCGCGCTGGGCGGGATCGCGCCGAAACCCTGGCGGTCGGACGCGGCCGATGCCGAGGTGCCGAACGGCGCCCGCGCGGTGATGGCCAACTTGCTGGAAGGCGCGCGCCCGACCGAAGAGAACGCGTTCAAGATCACCCTGGCAGAGCGGACGCTTGCCGCCATGCTGGCAGAGGAGTAACCCCATGCAGTTCACCGAACCCGCAGGACAGAACCTGTTCGACAATGCCCGCATCGTCGGCCGGCCCGCGCACCGCATCGACGGCCCGCTCAAGGTGACCGGCACCGCCCCCTATGCCCACGAACGGCATGACGTGGTGCCGGGCCAGCTCTACGGGTATCCGGTCGTTGCCGGCATATCGCACGGGCGCATAACCGCCATGGACGCTGAATCCGCGCGGAACGCCCCCGGTGTCCGGGGTGTCGTGACGACGCTCGAGATCGAGCCGCTGGGTATCTGGGATTACAACGTCGCGCGTCTTTTCGGCGGCGACGTCATCGAGCATTACCACCAGGCGATCGCCGTGGTCGTGGCCGAGAGTTTCGAGCAGGCGCGCGCCGCGGCCGCGCTAATCGAGGTCGATTACGAGGAGGGCGATCCGGCTGATTACGATCTGGACGCGGCCTTCGAGCGGCTGGAAGGCACGGGCGAGCCGGGCACGATGGTGGGAGACGTGGACGGCGCGTTCCGCGACGCTGCCGCAGTGGTCGACCAGATGTATCATACCCCGTCCGAGAGCCATCAGATGATGGAGCCTTTCGCCTCGATCGTCGATTGGTCCGACGGCGAAAACATGACTGTCTGGACCTCGAACCAGATGATCGAGTGGAACCGACAGGCGCTGGCGACCAATTTCGGAATCGAGCCGGACAGCATCCGGGTGGAAAGCCCGTATGTGGGCGGCGGCTTTGGCGGCAAGCTCTGGCTCAGGGCGGACGAGGTGTTGGCGGCGCTCGGGTCACGCGCGGTCGGAGCACCGGTACGACTGGCGATACCCCGACCAATGATGATGAACAATTCCACGCACCGGTCCGCGACCGTCCAGCGTATCCGGCTGGCCGCCGATGCCGACGGGCGGCTTCAGGGTATCTGGCACGAGGCGGCCTCGCATTCGCTGCCGGGGGGGCGGGGCGAGAATGCCACAGCGCAGACGCCTTTCTTCTACGCTTCACCGGCCCTGCGCGTGCAGCATCATATCGTCGAGATGCCGCTGCCCGAAGCCTCGGACATGCGTGCCCCCGGCGAAGCCTCCGGGTTGATGGCGCTGGAAATCGCCATGGACGAGATGGCCGAGACGCTGGGCATGGACCCGGTGCAGCTGCGCATCATCAACGACACGCAGGTGAACCCGTCGAACCCGGAACAGGATTTCTCGGATCGTCATTTCGTCGAGTGCCTGGAGCGGGGGGCGGAGGCCTTTGGCTGGTCGGAGCGCAATGAGACGCCGGGCGGCCGTCGCGAAGGTCAGTGGCTGATCGGGCACGGTATGGCCGGCGCCTATCGCGGCGCCCCCACGCTGGCCTCGGGCGCGACGGTGCGGCTGTCCGGCGGACAGCTGGTGGTCGAGACCGACATGACCGACATCGGCACCGGCTCCTACACCATCCTGGCGCAGACCGCGGCAGAGTGCCTAGGCCTGCCGCTCGACGCGGTGGAGGTCCGGCTGGCCAACAGCGCCTATCCGGTGTCTTCCGGCTCCGGCGGTCAGTTCGGGGCGGCGAGTTCGACCGCTGGTGTCTATGCAGCCTGCATTGGACTGCGCGAGCAGATCGCCGAGCAGCTGGGGGTCGACGACCTCGAGTTTCGCGAGGGCCGCGTCACTGGCGGCGACACCGACATGGCGTTGGCCGATCTCGAAGGCGAGCTTGAGGCAACGGACACGATGGAATGGGGCGAGTTCAAGCAGGACTATGTCCTTGCCACATTCGGTGCGCATTTCGTCGAGGTGGGCGTGCATGTCGGCACCGGCGAGATCCGGCTGCGCCGGATGCTGGCGGTCGCGGATGCAGGACGTATCCTGAACCCCATTACCGCCCGCAGCCAGGTCATCGGCGGTATGACCATGGGTGTTGGCGCGGCGCTGTCCGAAGAGATGGCGCTGGACAGCGGGCGCGGGTTCTTTGCCAATCACGACCTCGCCGGGTACGAGGTCGCGGTCCATGCGGACATTCCCGAACAGGAGGTCATCTTCCTCGACACGCTCGACGCGATCTCGACGCCGCTGAAGGCGAAGGGCGTCGGCGAACTGGGGATCTGTGGCGTGGCTGCAGCCGTAGCCAATGCCGTCTACAACGCCACGGGCGTCCGCGTCCGCGACTATCCGGTCACGCTGGACAAGTTCATCGACCAGTTGCCCGAGGTCTGAATTCAGAGGGCGGACCCAGGGTCCGGCCCGTTGCATATCGTGGTGCCACTCGTGACCTGGCCCCCTGAGAGCATGACACCAAACCACGCCATGGCTCCCGAAGAAATCTTCGGGAGCCATCTACCCTCAAGGACGACTTGGCAGGAGATTCTTGCCGTTCAAGTGGCGGTCAAATTGACTTTTATTGCCTTGCGGTCAAAACCGCCCGCATGGTTGAGAAGGATTTCCACATAGTCGTCCGGTCAGCCTGTATCCCCTTGGCGGGATGCCAGCATGACGATCACGCGACCTGACCACGCCGATTGCCAGCCTCGGCCCTGCTCTTTTGGACGAGGGACACTGGTGTGGAAAACGTGCCTCGTATCCCCTTACTTTGGAGATGAACATGGCACAGAATATCTCCGACAATCCCGAATTCTTCACCGGCTACAGCTAGCTTCCCCGGCAGGTGCAAGGGCTGGACGGGGCGCCGGAATGGAACGCCATCCTTACCGTGCAGCCGGACGTAGCAGGCAAGTGCGTGGCCGATCTGGGCTGCAGCTTTGGTTGGGCGTCCCGCTGGTTCCGCAAGAACGATGTGATCTCGGTTCTGGGGGTCGATCTATCGGAGAACATGATCAACCGGCCACGGGCCGACGCAGACGATGCTGCAATCGACTATCGCATTGCCGATCTCGACACGCTCGACCTGCCGGAAGCCGCGTTCGATCTGGTCTGTAGCGCGCTCACTTTCCCTTGCGTGCGGGATTTCGGTCGGCTGATGGGCGCGATCCACCGCGCGCTGACACTCGCCGGAGATCTAATCTTCACCATTGAACACCCGATCTTCATGGCGGCTTCCCATCCGCATTGGACTGAAGACGAAGACAGGCGAAAAACATGGCCTGTAAACGGGTATTCGGCGGAAGGTGAACGCCGCACCAACTGGTTTCCACGAAGGGGTTCTGAAGCAGCATCGGAAACTGGCGACCACGATCAATACCCTGATCGGCGTGGGCTTCACCCTGCGCCGGATCGAGGAGTTCGCACCGACACCGGGCCAAATCGCCGTGATGCCAGAGTTGGCCGACGAGGTGGGACGGCCAATGATGTTGATGGTTTCGGCATAAAAGACCTGATCTCGTTGCCTCCCGGTCCTACCGGCCAGGCGGCATGCTGTCGAATGTCGTGAAATGGCTCGTAGCGGTCGTCGAGTTGCGAGCCCTGACAGCACTCATCTGGACTTGCCCTCGAAAAGTGGAGAGCATCAACTGAGGAACCAAAAGGCGTACTATGTCCAACGGGAAACGACCGACGCCGGAATTTCGTCGTGAAGCGGTGCGACTGGCGCTGACGAGCGGGCGCACGCGACGTCAAATCGCCGACGATCTCGGCCGACCGCTCAACGCTGACACGCTGGGTGAGGCAGGATCGCGACGCTGAGGAGCCTGTTGAAGACCTGCCAGCGTCTGCGGCAGGCTATGGTTCACCTTGCACATAACCGCACGGCCTTCGCCCTGCCGAATGGCACCTATGGTAACCCACGGATGCATCGGGATCTCGTCGGCGACGGCCATCGGATCGGGCGTCACCGCACGGCTTGGCTGATGCCGGAGGCTGGCCTCGTGGCCCGTCAGAAGCGGCCGTTCAAATGGACCACGGACAGCGAAAACGCCATCGCCAGATACATCGACGGGTTCCATAACCCCGTCAGGCGACACTCATCGCTCGGCTTCCTGAGCCCTATCGCCCTCGAGCGCAGGGCCCTCGAAGTGCGCTAAACGCTCTCCACAAGACTCGGGCAAGTCCACAAGTCCGATTGAGGCGCTTTCGCTGCAATAGTCTACTAATAAAACATTCCGATTGCTGCCCGCCGATCATCTCAGAGGCACAACTACTCTGGTGCAAAGCAAGCTTTCAAACGCCGTGCAGCGCCCGGTCCGCCAGAACGGCGGCAGAGGTACGGTTGTCCACCCCCATTTTGTGAAAGACCTGCTCGAGATGCTTGTTGACCGTCCGCGCGCTCAGCGACAGGATTTCCGCGATATCGCGGTTGGTCTTGCCGTGCGACAGCCACAACAGGACCTGCGCCTCGCGTGTGGTCAGCGCAAAGGTCCGCGCCAACTGCTCATCATCGCTGATCGCCGTCTCGACCTCCTTTAGCCGCACAACGGTTTCGCCCTGGACTTGCCCGAGGTATACAAGGCTCAGCCGCCCCTCGACATAGGGCTGCGCATCCGACATCGGCTGCGCCCCCAGCTTTGCCAGCCACGCCTGCACCGGCAGCGATGCGACGCCGTCTTCTGTCAGTGGTGTTTCCGAAAGGCGTTCGACCGCCTGCGGCGTGCCCCAGCTGATCCGTCCGTCAACTGCAAAGCTGACCACCGTCTGCCCGGCATAGTGCAGCGCGGCGCGGGCCGACTGGATCGCACGAGCGTTCAACACGTGCGTTGTGATCCGCGCGAGCAGTTCCTCGACGACTACGGGCTTGGTGATGTAATCCACACCCCCGGCCCGCAACCCTTTCAGGATATGTTCGCTTTCAGTCATTCCGGTCATGAAGATCACCGGCGCGGGTGTCGCGCCGGGCGCGGATTTCAGCCGCCGAGTTGTTTCGAACCCGTCCAGTTCCGGCATCAATGCGTCCATCAGGATGACATCCGGCTGCACCCTTTGTGCCAGCTTGATGCCTTCCTCGCCCGATCGCGCCACCAGCACGGTCATCCCGTTCTCTTCCAGCGCGCGGGACACGAGCCCCAGCGTTTCGGGTGCGTCGTCGATCACCAGCGCGATGAAACGGCCGGCGGCAACGGTGTCAAGCAAGGCATCAGGCGGCATCTTGCATCATCTCCTTCAGTATCCGGGCGATCCCGGGCAGGTCAAACACCTCCAGGTGGCGGCGCACTCGCGCGACCTGCCCGCTTTCCGGTCCGGTCCCGGCCGTCATCGCATCCAGTTCCCGCGCGATACCCGCGGCGTGGCCGATCTCGGCCAGCCGGATCATCCGTGCCAGCGCATCGTCGGGTATTCCGGCTGCCGGCCCAGCCTCTGTTTCGGGAGCTTCGGTCGTAAGCTCCACCTTCAGCAGACCGGCCATCCGCGCCAGGAAATCGCTGAGCGAATAGGGCTTTACGATGAACGCGTCGTAAAGCTGTTCGCGGTCGATCGACTGCCGCGCTTCGAGAGCGTGGCCCGTCACCATCATGATGGGGGTCGAGCGGTACGCAGGCCGGTCGCGCAGTGCCTGCGCTAGTTCCCAGCCAGTCATCCCGGGCATGTCGATATCCAGCACGAAAAGGTCCGGTGTCACGTCCTCCAGCGCCTTCAGTGCATCCTCGCCGCACGGCATCGCCTGCACGAGGAACCCCAAAGGCTTCAGCGTGGCTTCCAGCAGGCGCAGGTGATTCATGTCGTCATCGACCACCATCACCGTCTTGCGCACCCCGACATAGCCCACCGCCATGGCGCGCTCCTGCATGTTCCACGCGGCACTGGGAATGGCGCTCTCACGCAGCGACGGCAGCATCAGGCGCACCGAGAATGTTGTGCCTTCGCCCGGCACACTGTCCACAGTGATCTCACCGCCAAGGATATCCACCAGCAGCCGCGTGATAGTCAGGCCCAGCCCCGATCCGCCCGGAGAGCTGGTCGAGAATCGCTCGAACGGCTTCCAGATTCGTTCGAGGTTTCCTTCTTCGATCCCGGTCCCGGTATCGCTGACCTCGATCCGCGCGACCTCGTTGCGATAATGCAGGTGCAGGGTCACGGTGCCCTGGGGCGTATAGTTGATCGCGTTGGACAGCAGGTTGATGATGATCTGGCGTAGGCGCTTCTCGTCGAACTCGATCCACTCGGGCGGATTTCCCGAGGTCTGGATCCCGAAATCCAGTCCCTTTTCGCGCGCCTGCCGCTTGAAAACCGCCGCGATCTGCCGCAGCAGCTCGGGCAGGTTGATCCGGTCACGGTAGATTTCCAGCCGGCCCGCCTCGATCTTGGAAATGTCCAGCAGGTTCTCGATCAGCGCCGCCAGATGCTCGGACCCGCGCCGGATCGCCAGTACCGCCTCGCGTCGGCCGGCGGGCATGTCGCGGTCCTGTTCGAGCAGCTGCGCATATCCGTAGATCGCGTTCAGCGGGGTGCGCAGCTCGTGGCTGATCCCGGCCATGTAGCGCGTCTTGGCCAGGTTCGCGGCCTCGGCCTTTTCCTTGGCGGCCTGCAACGCCGCGTCAGTTCGGTCGTGCGCCCGGATCTCGCGCAGCAGGCGCTGTGTCTGAAATTCGGCCTCGTCGCGCGCCTTGTGGTGGCTTTCGCGGAACAGGATCAAGGTCCAGACCACGATCCCATTCACCACCAGCAACGTGCAAAAGATAATCGTCAGCACCGCGTCCAGCTGTTCGCTCTGCGCCCGTGCGCGGATCAGAAGCAACAGCCCCGCCACTACCGACGACGGCACCGCCGTGGCCATGAAGAACACCGACAGTCGCGCGGTCAGCAGGTCGATCGCCCGTTGCGGCAACGTCCTGCGCAAGGCGCTCATCCACATCGCGCCCAGCGTGGCATGCGGTTTGCAGCTGTCCCGACACGAGGCATCCAACGTACAGCACAGCGAACAGATCGGCCCGGCGTAGAACGGGCAGTCGGTCATGTCTTCGCGGTCGAACCGGTATTCGCAGACACAGCAGGTCTGCGCGCCTTCCGGTGTGGTAGGCTGCGGCGCGGTATCGGGGCGCGCGATGTAATACTTGCCACCCGTACCCCACGCGATCAGCGGTGCCACGACAAAGGCCGTGGCCAGCGCGATCAGCGCCGAGAACGGCTGCAAGATCGTCCCCGCCCCGCCCAGCAGCACAAGAATGGAGACCAGAACCGCGGCAAGCATTGCACCTGTGCCCACCGGGTTGATGTCGTAAAGATGCGCGCGCCGGAACTCGATGCCCTTCGGGCTCAGGCCCAGCGGCTTGTTCACAACCAGATCCGCCGTCAGCGCGCCGATCCATGCCAGTGCCACGTGCGAATAAAGACCAAGGATCGATTCGATGACGTGAAAGACGCCCAGTTCCATCAGCATCAGCGCGATCGACACGTTGAACACCAGCCAGATCACCCGTCCGGGATGCGAATGGGTAATTCGGGAAAAGAAGTTCGACCAAGCGATGGACCCGGCATAGGCGTTCGTCACGTTGATCTTCAGCTGCGACAGGATCACGAACGCGCCTGTCAGGGCCAGTGCCACGAAGGGCAGGGTGATCACCTGGTCGAATGCCGTGAAATACATCTTTGTCGGGTCGGTGGCGTCACGCGGCGGCACCGCTGCATCGATCGCCAGCACAAGCAGGAATGATCCCGCCAGCATCTTGGCCACGCCCAGAACCGTCCAGCCCGGGCCGGCGGCCAGCAGGGCGAGCCACCACTTGCGGCGCTCGGCAGGGGTCCTTGGTTCGCGCAGGAAGCGCAGGAAATCGACCTGCTCGCCGATCTGCGCGATCAGCGACAGCACCACCCCCATTGCCGCCCCGATCATCATGATCGTCGGCCCGTCGCCGCCGCGCTGGCCGGTGAACTGGGTCCACGTTCCGAGGTCGACGCCGGAATAAGCCAGCAAGGCAAAGGGCAGAATATGCAGCACGACCCAGAACGGCTGGGTCCATGTCTGGAAGGTCGAGATCTTGGAAAAGCCGTTGACAACCAGTGGGATGACTACGACCGCGGACACTAGGTACCCGATCCCCAGGGGTACGCCGAAACAGAAATCCAGCGCGAAGGCCAGGATTGCGGCCTCTAGCGCGAAGAAGATGAATGTGAAGGTTGCGTAAATCAGCGAGGTGATGGTCGAGCCGATATAGCCGAACCCCGCACCGCGAGTCAGCAGGTCGATGTCCACACCGTATCGCGCGCCGTAATAGCTGATCGGCAGGCAGGTCAGGAACAGGATCAGCCCCGCCAGCATGATCGCGATGATAGCCGCGTCGAAGCCGTAGATCAGCGTCAGCGCCCCGCCGATCGCCTCCAGTGCCAGGAACGAGATTGAGCCGAGCGCGGTGTTGGCCACGCGTCCATAGCTCCAGCGCCGCGCACGCCGCGCGGTATAGCGCAGGGCGAAGTCCTCCATGGTCTCGTTGGCGACCCAGCGGTTGTATTTTCGCCGTCCGCCCGTGGCGCTGAATGATATGGCCATCACCTATCCAGTTTTCGCATTTCGAACCCGGGCGTTCTGATACACACGATGGTGTCCCCGAGCCGGCCCGTTCCTGCCGCAGACATCCCGCGCGTTCGCTTGCGCGTCTTCCCGGTACAGGCCCGATCTCGGGTGCCATACTGCCGGGTAAAAACACCTAACCATATACGTCATTCGACGTATACTGCATCGCAGCAATCCCTGCCAGCTTGTCCTCCAGAGGCACACTCGTCCCGTCTCACCGACTGTTGCACTGACAAGGAGGCACTATGTCTGACAGCAAAAAATCAACCGGAATCAATAACCTCAGCCGCCGCGCCGTGCTCGCGGGCGGGGCAGCGCTTTCGGCGTCTCTGTTCGCGCCGAAAATGCTGCGAGCGCAAGATTACCCGACTGCGGAAATTAACACCACCGGTCTGGCCGTCACCGACGATACCGTGACCTGCGGTATCCTGCACTCGGTCACAGGCACGATGGCGATCTCGGAAACCGGCTCGGTTCAAGCCGAGAAGCTGGCGATCGAGCAGATCAACGCGCAGGGGGGGATCCTGGGCCGCAAGATCGAGTACATCCAGGAAGACGGCGCATCCGATTGGCCTACCTTCGCCGAAAAGGCGCGCAAGCTACTGGTGCAGGACAAGGTCGCTTCGGTCATGGGCTGCTGGACCTCGGCCAGCCGAAAGGCTGTGCTGCCGGTCTTCGAACAGAACAACGGCTTCCTCTACTATCCCACCTTCTACGAAGGCCTCGAGGAAAGCCCGAACGTCATCTACACCGGCCAGGAAGCCACGCAGCAGATCATCGCGGGCCTCAACTGGGTGAACCAGACCAAGGGCGCCAAGTCGTTCTACCTGCTTGGGTCCGACTACATCTGGCCGCGCACCTCGAACAAGATCGCGCGCAAGCATATCGAGAACTTCATGGAGGGCTGCGAGGTCGTGGGCGAAGAGTATTATCCGCTCGGCCACACCCAGTTCAACTCGGTCATCAACAAGATCCGTCTGCGCAAGCCCGACGTGATCTATGCCATCGTCGTGGGCGGCTCGAACGTGGCCTTCTACAAACAGCTCAAGGCCGCGGGCATCGACCCGGCCGAGGAAAGCCCGATCGTCCTGACCATCTCGGTCACCGAGGACGAGATCCGCGGCATCGGCGGCGAGAACATCGACGGCGCCTATGCCTGCATGAAGTATTTCCAGAGCCTCGAGAACGAGAACAACCAGGAATTCGTTTCGGCCTTCAAGGAAATGTGGGGCGAGGACATCGTCATCGGCGATGTGACGCAGGCGGCCTATCTTGGTCCGTGGCTGTGGAAGGCGGCGGTCGAAAAGGCCGGCTCATTTGACGTCGACAAGGTGCGTGAGGCCAGCCCGGGCATCGAGCTTCAGACGGCGCCGGAGGGCTATGTCAAGGTCCACGAAAACCACCATCTGTGGTCCAAGACACGGGTTGGCCGCGCAAAGACGGACGGCCAGTACGATGTGGTTTACGAGACCGCCGACCTCGTCGAGCCCGATCCCTTCCCAGAAGGCTACCAGTAAGCGCTGACCGCGCCCGGCCCGAATGCGTAACCGGGCCGAGCGCGAACTGCGCTCCGCCTGCGCCGCGTGCCCGAAATGCGCGGCGCAGGCATGACCTCCTGCGATCTGCTGCCCACTTCCAGAAACGGAAAGACGTTCCATGTTCTCAGACTATTCCATGAGCGAGCTGACCGCGATCTTTGCCATGCAGGGATTTGCCGGTCTCATCTTGTTTTCGGTCTTCGTCCTCATGGCGCTCGGCCTTGCGATCATCTTCGGCCAGATGGGCGTCATCAACATGGCGCATGGCGAA
Source organism: Roseovarius sp. MMSF_3298 (assembly GCF_030733705.1). NCBI lineage: Bacteria > Pseudomonadati > Pseudomonadota > Alphaproteobacteria > Rhodobacterales > Roseobacteraceae > Roseovarius > Roseovarius sp. MMSF_3298. The sequence goes on along the minus strand of NZ_JASHIN010000012.1, from coordinate 54,566 downwards.
TTTATGATCCTCGGTGCCTACGTGACGTACCTGATGTCGAACCTTTTTGCCGATTACATGCCGGCGCTGTTCAGCATCTATTTCTTCATCGCAATGATCTTCGCGTTCATCGCGTCCGGCGCGCTGGGGATGCTGGTGGAATGGGCACTCATACGTCACCTCTACAAGCGTCCGCTCGACACGCTGCTGGCCACCTGGGGGCTCAGCCTGATTTTACAACAGCTTTACCGCACTGTGTTCGGCGCGCGTGAGGTGGGTGTCACCATTCCCGATTGGATGATGGGTTCTCTGCCGCTCACGGACCTGATCGAGGTGCCGATCAACGGCATCTTCGTGATGGTGCTCGCGGTCGGCATATCGGTCGGCGTCTACGTCATGCTCTACCGCTCGGGCTGGGGCAAGCAGGTGCGCGCGATCAATAACAATCGTCAGATGGCCGATGCCGTGGGCATCAACACCGCCTGGACAGACCGCATGACCTTTGCCATCGGCTGCGGCGTGGCGGGGGTGGCAGGTTCGGCCTTCACCATGATCGGCTCTACCGGGCCGACGGCGGGACAGCTTTATATCGTCGACACCTTCCTCGTGGTCGTGTTCGGCGGTGCGGGCAGCCTTCTGGGCACCATCGCCAGCGCCTTCTCGATCAGCCAGGCACAGTCGATCATGGAGTTCTTCATCTCCGGTTCGATGGCCAAGGTCCTCACTCTCCTGACCGTGGTCGGCATCCTGATGCTGCGCCCGCAGGGTCTCTTCTCCCTGAAACTGCGCAAGTAAGCCGGAGGCACCCATGCAACCCATGCCGATCAAACACCCCTTCCTGACCCGGCGCGACATTGTCGGCTATGCGATCCTCGCAGCGGTCATCTTCGTCGCCTTCCCGCTGCTGCTGGAACCCTTCCGCCTCAACCTCTTCGGCAAGTACCTGACCTATGCCTTCGTCGCGGTCGGTCTCGTACTCTGCTGGGGCGTAGGGGGTATCCTCAGCCTGGGGCAGGGTATCTTCTTCGGGCTGGGCGGCTACTGCATGGCCATGTTCCTCAAGCTCGAGGCGTCCACGCCGGAAAACACCTCGATCCAGTCGACGCCGGGCATCCCCGATTTCATGGACTGGAACCAGCTGACCGCGCTGCCGTGGTGGTGGGAGCCGTTCAACTCGCTCTTCTTCACGCTCATCGCGGTGGTGATCGTGCCGGTGGCCTTTGCCTTCATCATCGGGGTGGCCATGTTCCGCCGCCGCGTGGGGGGCGTCTACTTTGCCATCATCACCCAGGCCATCGCGGCAATCCTGACGATCCTGATCATCGGCCAGCAGGGCTTTACCGGCGGCGTCAACGGAATCACCGACCTGCGCACCTTCAACGGCTGGGATATCCGCACCAACGACGCCAAGACGCTGCTTTACTTCGTCAACGGCGCGTTGCTCTTTGCGGTGCTGCTGATCGCGCAGTTCGTCCGCAAGTCCAAGCTGGGCCGCCTTCTGATCGCCATGCGCGACCAGGAAGATCGTGTTCGGTTCTCGGGTTATGACGTGGCCAACTTCAAAATCTTCGTCTTCTGCCTCGGGGCAGGTTTCGCCGCCATCGGCGGGGCGATGTTTACGCTGCAGGTGGGCTTCATGTCCCCGACCTTCGTGGGCATCGTGCCCTCGATCGAGATGGTGATCTACGCCGCCGTCGGCGGTCGGCTTTCGATCATCGGTGCGGTCTACGGTACGCTTCTGGTGAATTACGCCAAGACCACATTTTCCGAAAGCTTCCCGGAACTCTGGCTTTTCGGTCTGGGCGCGCTCTTCATCGCGGTTGTGATGGCCTTCCCGAACGGCCTCGCCGGTCTCTGGGCCGATCATGTCGAACCGCGGCTGAAATCGCTCTGGCCGCGCGGTGATGCAAAACACCCCGCATCCACGACCCCGGCCACGGCCGAAGAAACCCCGGCGGAATGAGGTTAGGATATGCTGGATTACGATAACCAGAACTTCGTGCTGATGGTCGAGGACCTCACGGTGTCCTTCGACGGGTTCAAGGCGGTCAACGACCTCAGCTTCTATGTCGAACCCAACGAGTGCCGGGTGATCATCGGCCCGAACGGGGCGGGCAAGACCACCGTGCTCGATCTCATCTGCGGGCGCACCCGCGCCACATCGGGCTCGGTCGCCTTCAAGGGCAAGGACCTGCTGAAGATGCGCGAGGACCAGATCGTGCATGCCGGGGTAGGACGCAAGTTCCAGACGCCGTCGGTCTACGAGGATCTGACTGTCTTTGCCAATCTCGAGCTCAGCTATCCCAAGGGCCACGGTGTCTTCGGCGCGCTGTTCTTCAAGCGCGACCAGGCCGTACGCGACCGGATCGCAGAAATCGCCGAGATGATCTTTCTCAGCGATCACCTGACCCAGAAGGCCGCGTTTCTCAGCCACGGTCAGAAACAATGGCTCGAGATCGGGATGCTGTTGATCCAAGATCCGGAGCTTTTGATGCTGGACGAACCCGTTGCGGGCATGTCGGTGGCCGAGCGTCGCAAGACCGCGGAACTCCTGAACCGGATCATCGCCGACCGCTCTGTCATCGTGATCGAGCACGACATGGGCTTCGTCGCCGACATCGCCACCCGCGTGACCGTCCTGCATCAGGGCAAGGTCCTGTCAGAAGGCTCGATGGAACATGTGCAGGCCGACCCCAAGGTCGTCGAAGTCTACCTCGGACATTGAAAGGACCTCCGATGTTGAACGTCAAGGAATTGCGATCCGCCTACGGGCAAAGCGAGGTGCTGCACGGGCTGGACCTTAATGTGAAGCCTGGAGAGATCGTCGCCATCATGGGCCGCAACGGCATGGGCAAGACCACGCTGATGAAAACGCTGATGGGCATCATGCCATCAACATCCGGCGCCGTCAGTGTCGAGGGCGCAGAGGTGACGGACCTCAAGCCGCACCAGCGCGTCAAGAACGGCATCGCCTACGTACCGCAGGGCCGGATGATCTTTTCGTCGATGACCGTGAAGGAGAACGTCGAGACGGGCCTTACGTCCACCGGAGAGAAATCCGTGCCAGAGGACATCTACGAACTCTTTCCGGTGCTGTTGGAAATGAAGTCGCGCCGTGGCGGCAACCTGTCCGGCGGCCAGCAACAGCAGCTCGCCATCGCCCGGGCGCTCGCGTCCAAGCCCAAGGTACTGCTGCTCGATGAACCGACCGAGGGCATCCAGCCGTCGATCATCCGCGAAATGGCCCGCACCCTGCGCCGCATTCGCGACGAAAAAGGACTGTCCATCATCGTCTCCGAACAGGTCCTGACCTTCGCGCTCGAAGTGGCGGACCGGGTCGTCGTTCTGGAGAACGGCACTTTCGTCCATGACAGCCCGCGCGAGGGCATCGACGAGGCGAAAGTCTCGAAATTCCTATCCGTCTGACCAAAACTGAAGAGAGGACAACATGGCAGATACGCTTATCTCGGTCGATCTTTCCGATAGCCCGCACACCAACGAGGCGGTACACAACCGCTGGCACCCGGACATCCCGATCGCCGTCTGGGTCGAGCCGGGGGACGATTTCAAAATCGAGACCTACGACTGGACCGGCGGCCAGATCAAGAATGATGACGATGCCGCCGACGTGCGCGACGTGGAACTGGAACAGGTCCACTACCTCTCCGGTCCCATCGGCGTGAAGGGCGCCGAGCCGGGCGACCTGCTGAAGGTTCACATCCTCGATATCGGCGCCAAGGAAGAGATGAACTGGGGCTTCAACGGATTCTTTTCGAAACAGAATGGCGGCGGCTTCCTGACCGATCACTTCCCCGAGGCGCAGAAATCCATCTGGGATTTCCACGGCATGTTCACCTCGTCGCGTCACGTGCCGGGGGTCAAGTATGCGGGCCTCATCCACCCCGGCCTGATCGGCTGTCTGCCCGACCGCAAGATGCTGGATATGTGGAACACCCGTGAAAAGGCACTGGTGGACACCGATCCCGACCGCGTACCGCCCCTTGCCGCTCTGCCCGACACCCAGTCGGCGCATATGGGCAAGCTGATCGGCGACGAGAAGATGAAAGCGGCCGGCGAGGCCGCCCGCACTGTTCCGCCGCGCGAACATGGCGGCAACTGCGACATCAAGGATCTTTCCCGCGGCTCGACCTGCTACTTCCCGGTCTATGTTGACGGCGCGGGCCTTTCGATGGGCGACCTGCACTTCAGCCAGGGCGACGGCGAGATCACTTTTTGCGGCGCGATCGAGATGGCCGGCTGGCTGCATATCCAGGTCGAACTGGTCAAGGGCGGGATGGAGAAGTACGGGATCAAGAACCCGATCTTCAAACCCTCGCCGATCACGCCGAAATACGACGACTACCTGATCTTCGAGGGCATCTCCGTCGATGAAAGCGGCGAGCAACATTACCTCGACGTGCACGTCGCCTATCGCCAGGCGTGTCTCAATGCGATCGAGTACCTTAAGAAGTTCGGCTATACCGGTGCGCAGGCCTACGCGATTCTCGGCACAGCGCCGGTGCAGGGGCATATCTCGGGTGTGGTGGATATTCCCAACGCCTGTGCCACTCTCTGGCTGCCGAACGAGATCTTCGATTTCGACATCATGCCGGGTTCCGACGGACCGACCAAGCATCTCGATGGCTCGGTCGACATCCCGCTGGCTCCAGATCTCTGAGACCCCGATTGCCAGACGGGCCACTGATGTGGCCCGTCAATCCAGTTATGCGGAGATTTCAATGCCTTACTATGACTACAGCTGCCCTGAATGCGGACCCTTCACCGATTTCGCCGCGATGGCGGATTTCGACAAACCTTGCGTCTGCCCCACCTGCGCGGCATCCTCGCCCCGCGTTTTGTTGCGCGCCCCAGCCTTTGCCAACATGGACGGAAGTAAGCGTGCCGCCATGGCCACCAACGAACGCAGCCAGCATGTGCCCAAATCCACTAGGTCCCATGGACCCGGCTGTTCGTGCTGCTCTGCAAGCTCAAAAAAGCTGCCCAGTCGCACACTCCACCGCGCGGACGGTTCCAAGAGTTTCCCTTCCTCCCGCCCTTGGATGATAAGTCATTGACCTGAGCAGCCTGATCTGACTGGTGCGGTTTGATTGTTAGTGCATGGTCAGCCTTGGGTCCATTGGAACGATGGTTTCTGGCGCTGGTGCCTCTGTCCCGGATGCTCGCAGCATACACCCTGTTCCGAAAATCACGGCCCAGCATCGGCACTGGGATGATAATACCGTTTACGAGCCCGCTGGAACGCCGCAACAAAGAGATCAAGCGGCGCACCAACGTTGTCGGGATCTTCCCCAACCGAGAGGCCGTCATCCGGCAGATCAACAGTCCATGAACCGGGGGCTAGGTATGCATCCGTGAGTGGTGCTCCCAGTTCCTCGGGCCGCATCTTGCTGCGCGTATCAATAAATCCTTCTAATCCAGCAAATAAATCTTTGAAATATAGATGCTTTTACAATCACTTTATACTTTATAAAATAATCCCTGGTGAAATACAACGTATGATAGAGTTTCGTGGCAGAGGACAATGCCTACTGTGGCGCGGGGGGCTTTGTGCCGCTTCGCCGCATTCCTGACAGGTGAAAATATTAGCTTTTGCAGCCATCCCTAAGAACAGCAAAAAAAACCGTATGTAGCTTGCCCTATAGTCAACCTTTCCCTCGTTTGAAAACGATACGTGCGCTTCCTATTCACGCTCGGGACGAGCAACTAAGCCCAGTGCTAAAGATGCCAGTGTTCAGCAAAGCAGAATATCCGATTGCCCAAACTTTGTGCTACGCTGTTTTATACAAGCTCCATTCAACGGTTTTGACACATGCCTGACAATACTTCCAAATCATTTTCATTGAGACCATTGGAAAAGCCCGACCTGACGTGCATCACACGATGGTTTCAGGAAGTGGGAGATTTGGCGCTCTTTGATCGACATTCGCGCGTCCCCTACGATCTCGCGACGAGTGAGAGGCTGTGGAACATGTCTGACACCCCGCAAAACGCGTACGACAATTGCTGGTTCGCGATCACGTCCAAACCCACCGGCGTTGCCGGCATCGTAGGCCTTGAGCGCATTTCGCCCGTCAACCGCGATGCGGTCATCGCACTTTATGTCGACCACGCGATCCGGCGGCAGGGAATTGGCATTCGGGCATCAGCGCTGATACTGGATTTCGCATTTCGGCAACTGGGATTGAACCGGGTGACGTCCTTCTATCGCAAGGACAACGCGGGCAGCCGCGATCTGACCCGTCAGGCCGGCTTCGAAGTGGAGGGAACGATGCGGCAAGCGTGGTTTTCCGACGGGAAGTTCCATGACATGATCGTCGTCGGTCTTCTGGCGGAGCACTGGAACACTCGACGAGACGCGCTGGCAGAAGAACTCGGAGAAACAACAGTGATCGCGTTTGGCGATGGGAAGAGTTCGGGTTCTAAATGGCCACCGCACAGGTCGGTAACGCACTGAATGAAAGCCGGATAGTTGAACGCACGCGAACCAACTTTCAGACAGCGGCTCGGGGCTGTCTTGTTTGCCGATGTCGTCGGGTATTCCCGGCTCATGGGGCGGAACGAGATTGACACCTACAAGACCTTGCGCGCCCTTCTGGAACGTCTCGAGGCGGCGTGTGTCGAAAACGGCGGACAATTCGTCGACGTCAAGGGCGACGGCATCCTCGCCCGGTTCGACACGGCGACCGATGCCGTGCTTTTCGGCGTGGAACTGCAACGTATCACCGAGAGCAGCAATGCCGACTTGCCCCTGGCGCAAAGGATCAGCTTTCGCGTCGGAATCCACCTTGGTGAGTTCCTGCTCGACGACCGTGGCATTCATGGCGACATCGTCAACATCGCAGCCCGACTGCAAGAACTCGCCGAACCCGGCCGTGTCTTCGTCAGTTCCAGCGTGTATGAGCAGGTGCGCAACAAGCTGCGCCTGGGCTACGAGTTTCTTGGCCCGCAAATGCTTAAGAACATCGAGCAGCCCGTCCCCATCTTCTGCATCCGAACCGAAGTCGAGGGCGCAACCATGGCGGCCACGGTTCGGCCTTCGGCGCCCTCGATGGAGTACAGTCGGCCCGACACACCTTCGATCGCCGTTCTTCCCTTCGATATCCGCGGCGGCGACGAGTCCGAAAGCTGGTTGGCGGAGGGACTGACCGAGGACATCATTCTCGCGCTTTCCAAATTCAAGAACCTGTTCGTCATCAATCGGAACACAAGCTTCGCGTTCAGGGCGCAGGATCTGCCCCCAAGCAAAACTGCCACGAAACTGGGGGTGCGCTATGTCGTGCGCGGCAGCGTTCAGCGCGCGAAGACGAAGTTGCGCATCAAGGTCGAACTGATAGACACCGACTCGTCTCGGACGATCTGGGGCCAAACCTACGACCGGGATCAGGAGGACATCTTCGAGATTCAGGACGAGATGACCGCGTCAATCGTCGGGGCGGCCGCTGTTCTGGTCGAGGCAGAGGAACGCCGGCGCTTCAGTGCTTCGATCCCGTCCGACCTTGCGGCCTACGGCTTCGTGCTGCGGGCACAGCAGCTGATCTTCAAGTACACGCGGCGTGACAACGAGCATGCGCGAATGCTCTACGAACAGGCTTTGTCACTGGACGGGAAATATGCCCGTGCCTCCGCGGCCCTGTCGCGGACCCTGAACATCGACTGGCGCTACTCCTGGAACGCGGACGGAGATCAGGCGCTCGACACCGCTCTTTCCTATGCCCGTCGGGCCGCCGACCTCGATCCCACCGATGCGCGTGCATTCGGAGAACTCGGATTCGTTCACCTTTACCGCAAGGAACACGATGCGGCGCTCGGGGCTTATGATCGTGCGCTCAAGCTCAATCCCAACGATGCCGATTTGCTGTCGGACTATGCAGATGCCTTGGCGCATTCAGGCCAGAACGAAGAGGCGATCCAGCACCTGCAGCGCGCCATGCGATTGAACCCGTTCTTCCCGGACCAGTACCTTTGGCATCTTGGCGGGGCTTACTACAATCTAAAGCAATATGACGCGGTGATCGAAACCGTCAGCAAGATGAACAACCCGACAGAAGGTCAACGGATGCTGGCGGCAAGCTACGCGCAGCTGGGCCAAATCGAGTTGGCAAGCAAGATTGCCGAGAAACACCGTACCGTGCATCCGAACTTTTCGATCAAGCATTGGGAGCAGATAATTCCCGACCGCCTGCCAGAAGACACGCAGCATTTCCTCGAAGGATTGAAAAAGGCCGGGTTCTGATTGCTGGACCCCGCTGCGCAAAGGTCGCGTTTGCGTTCAGTCGCCGGAGCCGCGCGCCTTTGCCCCGCTGACCTTGGCACCGCTCACTTTCGCGCCACTGACCTTGGCGCCACTGACTTTTGCACCGCTAACCTTCGCGCCGCTTACGCCCGCTCCGTCACCGGCGAAGTAAGCTTCCAACAGTATCTGTTCGAACATGCCGGTCGACACATCCATGCGCATGGTCTGATCGGCCTTGTCATAGCTCCAGACCCGGATATCGTTCGCGATTTGAAAGTCGGCCGCGGCGACCCCGCTTTTGGAGGGGTCGTTGGGCGCGCGTGACCCAAGGTTGCCGGGAAGGTCCCCGTCGGTGGCACTTTGACCTTTTCCGTGAACGAGAAAGATCACGGGTTCCGGCAGGTCGAAATACGTGCCTTCGTGGGCGAAACCGTAGATCTTGGCGAAAGCGGGTGACTGCTCGCTTTCCTTGTCATCGGCCAAGGCGAACTGGTCATCCAGATGCTTGTTGCCGCCAAGCGTCCTGGACGCTCTGCGTTGATACACCAGATCATCAAGAATTCTGCCAAACAACAGCACTTCTGAAAAGCTCAATAAAGACTCCGACATGATGCCCTCTTTTTAAAATGGATTAACGACAAGGTGCCACAAACAACAAAGAACGCAAAACGTATTTAGACTATTACAGGTGCGGCACTCGTGTGCGCACGGAAACCGCATGGCTGTCGCCATCGGGGTCGGCCAGTCTCGGACCCACCTGCGTAAGGCCGATATCGCGCATACGGAAATTACCCTCGATGATCCGTTGGTACGCCCCGCCGGATATGTCGCGATCGACGGCCAGCAGCGCCTCTTCGACATGCGAATAGCTCAGCCCGTCCGCTTCCAGCATATCCCATGCGTCAGCCAGGTAAGAACCCATCAGGTCCCGCGCTTCCAAGAGCGCAATCCGAAATCCTTCGGGGTTTTGCGCGTAGCGATCATCGAACATGTCCTGCATGACGTCGCTGTACTCGGGCGAACCTTCGAGCCGATCCGACAGGTCTTCGATTTCCGGCGTAATCAGCCCGGTTTCCAGAAGCCGTTCGTGAAACAAGTCGATCAGGATGTCGAACAGGGCCCCGGTCAGCGGTTCCGACAAAGCGTGCTCGCTCGTCCAGCCAGCCGAGAAATCCGACAACAGTTTGTCATTGGCCGCCATGCGGATCTGGGCTGTCTGCGCCGTTTCAGCAAACCGGTTGAGCCGATTGTAAGTGTAAAGGTTTCCCCGGGTTTCCTCCAGCAGAGCCTCGACTACCGATCCGAAATGCAACGAGGCCAGAAGCGCGACCATGTCCGCGGCGGATTCGTGAAAACCGTAATATTCGCCCGACGCGTCTCCTTCAGTGGGCAGGCCGATCACGCTGTAGATCAGCGCGTGCCCGATTTCATGGGCGACAACATCGAAGTTCAGGCTGTAGGGCCTGTACTCACCTTTATGCTCGGTGGTCCCGCCGGTCTCCAGAAAACCCCAGCCGATATGCGCATTGTCGAGGCCGGGCAGCAGCGACAGTTCCAGCTTGTCGTAGTCGGACTCGAAATGCCACGGGATCCGGCGCTCGAAATACCCTTCCCAGACATCCATCGTGAAATGCGCCGAGCCGAATAGATGCGCCGCCTCGAATTCCGGGTCATCGGGCGCGATGTGGATGAAGTTGCCGAACTCATCGGGGATGGCCGGCGCGTTGCGCTGCCCGTTCCAGGGCGGAAGGTACATGCCCGGCCCGACGGGCCCGGGCACGATGGCGCCATAGGATATGGTCTTACCAATGGGGTCGACCACGTACATGCGCGGCCCTGACGGACCGGGACCGATCGTACCGGGCGGGGCCGAGATCTCGACCAGTTCCAGTTCCGCCGCGTCCTCCCCGAACGGAGATTGCGGAAACAGAAGAAAGCGCGTGCCCGGCGCTTCGTCCTCTGCCGCGTAATCTGGAAACTGCATCAGATCCTCCGTTGCGTTTCGGCCCCCATGCCTCGAGCCAGAATCAGCCCTGGCTTCCGGCCCTCAGCGCGTCGTCTTCATCCAAGTTATACAGGAACTCGCGTGCGATCAGAGCGATAAGTTCATCGCGCCCGTCCAGCCCAAGCGACCGGGCGAATGCGTCCGGGTCGTCGGGTACGGGGCGGCCCAGGCGGGTTTCGAAAAACCAGACAAGCAGACGCAGCCTGTCCGGCGATGCCTGCGCGCCATTTTCGACAATAGCCCGGGCCTTGGCCTCGGCCCGCGCCTTCAACTCGGAATAGGCCCCGGACCAGCGCAGCTCGGACATAATATGCCCGTCCAGCCCGGATGACCGCGCGGCTCGTGTGTCTTCGATCAGCGCAGCCTCCGCCAGCAGCGCCTCATAGCAGGTCTCGTCTAGGTCGTTCGCCTCCAGCCAGTCCAGAACAGCGTCACGACGCGACAGGTTGTTCAAGCGGCGATGCCGGTCCATCACAGCGCGCAGCGTTTCGCGATCCGCCCGGGCACCGCGGCGCTCCGCATCCTCTATGGCAAGACCGCGCAACATGGCCTTGTTGCGCGTGGTCTCATACCTCTCCGGGTCCAGCCGCAACTCGTCCAGCACGGCCTTCGACGCAGCGGCTCCGGCATCGGTTTCGCCCTCGATGCGCCGGACCAAGCCTTGCCAGGCCAACGTCCGCTCGACCCTATGGGCCTGGTCAGTTTGGATGTCATTCTCGAGGAACGCAGCCATGCGGACCAGCATGGCCCGGGCGTCTTCGCCTTTCGCGTCGACCTTGCCCGAAGGCAGCCAGGGGAATAACGCGGCAAGGCTCGGCTCATGCAGAAGTCGGGCGGAAATCTCATCCCAGGTTCGGCTCTTGTAGTGCAGCGATTTTGCCGTCGCGTTCAAGAGTTCGGCCGCCTCGGGCGTCAGGACCTTGGCAGCAACGGCGCGTTCCGCCGTGGCGCGGACGGATACCATCGGCTCGCTCAGGGCCATGAACCCAAGCTCGGCCGGCCCGTGCTGGACCGCCACGTCGTCATCGTCGGCAATCTCACCTTTCAGGTAGGCCTCGAATATCGCACCGACGCCGATCATGCCGAAATCGTGCAGTTCGGCGGCCCGCAGGGCCCCTATACTGGCGCTTCCGAAAACTGGAATGCCCTGCTCCATCGCCCAAAGGATTTCCTTGTGCCAGACCGACGGCACCCCTTCGAAATAGCCGTCGATAATGCCGATGGCCGGTGGGCACCGACGCGCCACGCGATAAACGTCGCCCTGTGCCACGGGCGGCAGAACCTCGGCGTCCAGTGCCGCGAGAATGGCCTCGGCGTCTATCGTCGGGCCTGCAAAAATCACTGGCTTCATGCGGCACCGGCCTGCACGGCGCGCGCCCGTGGGCCCGGTATAAAATCCGGGTCGTCATGCGGTGCCTCCAGCCCCGGAATGACCGCGCGGATCACCGAAATCCCGAATTCCGGACGGGACAGGTCGACCGTCACCACTTGGTCTATCCCGGCGGAGGACAGACGCGCCAACAACAATGCAAGGTCGTCCTCGAAGGTTTCCGTTGTCACATTCGGACCGTCCAGGAAACTGCGTGCTGGCGGCGCGTTGGCGATCAGGTGACGCACGTAGCGCCCTCTGGCCGCCACGGCCTCGGTCGTGAATTCCGAAGGGTCCAGATCGTCACGCGCCCCGGAAATATAGGTCAGCCGGGTCTGCGCCGCCTCTGTCACCGCGCGCAGAAGGGCGATGGCGCGGTCCGGGTGGCAGCCATCGCCGATTCCGATATGGCCATGGCTGTCGCCTGCCTCGCAAATCATGCAGCGAAAGCTGGGCACGCCGACATCCGACGTCGTGTCCCACAGCCCGACATCCAAGCCAGCACCGACCAATCGGTTGAGTGCATCCCGGCACCTTGGGTCGTCAACCGATGCGGGGTCGATCCGCGTGTCGCCGGACGCGTAATGCCACAAGGTTGTCGCGTCCCGCTCGATCAGTTCACAGATCGCATGGCAGGTCGCCTCGGTGGTGTCATTGCCGGACGCAAGCCCGTTCGTCGTGCGCGGAAACGCGCCGTGACCGCCATGCGGCGGCTCGGTATAGTCGGTATCGACCATCTCCAGCGGCACCCAACAGGCGGCATCCCGACCAAGGTCCCGCCCTTCGACCCACAAGATCCGCCGATGCGGGTCAAAGCTGGCGCCAGTGACTTTAGGCAGGCGAGAAACGTCCGCAACAGCCACCTCGGCCTGCAATTCGGCGAAAGATTCGCGGCGGATCGGCCGCACGATCCTTTCCGCATGCCAACTCTCGATGGCTTCCATGACACCCGAAACCTGCGCCGCCTCCAGCGACAGCCCTTTGCCCAGCGACACCGCGACCGAGCGGGAGTTCGGCCGCGTCACCATCACCGTGGGCAATCCGATACGATCCAGACCCGTTAGGTTGGCGATGCGTGTGATCCCCATGCGGGACAAGTGAGGCCTGACACGCTCCATCGTTTGGGCCGGATCGCACAGGCGATGCGTATCAAGCAGATATTCTTTTCTCGACGACATGCGAATGACGGTGCTTTCAGCAGTTTGAACAATTTTAAGAAAGCAATTGCATCAACAATCCAGTTCTCGTTTCAAGAGTGCGTCATCATCCCTCGCCGGTCAATGTGACTGATGATGATCGCCCAAGGGCACCCGTTCTTCGCCAGACTTCGAAAAAGTGGTATACCGGATGCAAACCAGAGCCACCTGACGGAGCCAGCGGATGCTGTATGGTATCCCCGAAGACGTTTACCATTGGATCGGATATTGCGGTGTCGCGCTTTATCTGGGGGCGTATGCCTTATTGCAAACCGGAGTGATCCGCGGACACGGCTATCCGTACGTCATCCTGAATTTCCTCGCGGCGTCGTTTGTCCTTGTCGGTTTGACCGTCGCCTTCAACCTGTCTTCCGCGATCATTCAGATTTTCTGGATCATCATCAGCCTTGTCGGCCTGACGCGCATGTTGCTTCTGGATCGCATGGCCCGGTTGAACGAGGAGGAAAGCGCCTTGGTCGCGAGGATCTTTCCCGACTTTTCCAGGACAGCCGCGCGCAACTTCTTTGATCACGGCATCTGGCTCGACGCCGAACCGGGCATCAGGATCACGCAGGAAAACGAACCCGTCACGCACCTGACTTACCTCGCTAAAGGTTCGGCTGACGTGTTTTCTTCGTCTGAAAAGATCGGTACGGTTGTCGGCGGGCTCGTCGGCGAAATGAACGTCATGCAAAAGGGGCCTGCCTCCGCGACCGTGCGCACGGCAGAGCCAAGCCGTCTCTTCATGATATCGTCTGAATCCCTCTCGGAACTGGCAAAGTCCGACATCGAATTCCGGCGCGCGCTGGAAAGCGGCATGCACCTGGATACCCGCAGCAAGCTGGTTGCGGCCAACAAGGCCCTGACACGACAGAAGGCAGCGGCAGAGTGACCGAGACCGGGATCCTGATCTTTCTCGTCCTCGTACAGGTCAAACACTATTTCGCGGACTTTCGATGGCAGACGGGTGAAATGCTCGCCCACAAGGGGAAGTTTATGCACCCCGCGGGACTGGCGCATGCGGGTCTTCACGGTTTGCTCAGTTTGCCGGTCATGGCGCTTGCGGGTCTTGGCGGGCCGGGTCTGATCGTCGCGCTGGGATTGGCCGAGGTTTTCGTGCATCATGTCATCGACTGGCAGAAGGCCAACCTGCAGACAGAAAAGGCCGACCTTGGCGAGGCCGGGTTCTGGCGGCTGGTCGGCCTGGATCAGGCAGCGCATCAGCTGACCTATGTGGCGATTCTTGCGGTCGGCTTGCTATAATTGGTTTCACTGGTTTGCACACGCGCGCTAACGGAGCATTCGATGAACATCGCGGACAAGCAGAAGCGCAAATACCTCAGCTCCTGCCCGCTTTTCTCGGACCTGAAGAAAGACGTGGCCCAACGGATAGCGGGGCGGGCCCGCGGCGTGTTTCTTCCGCGCGGGCAGGTTCTGTTTCACGAGGGCGATCCGTCTGACGGTCTTTATGTCCTGTGTACTGGGCTGGTTCGGGTCAGTATCGTCAATACGGACGGTGACGTGCTGACCCTCGCGGTGCCGGAACACGGCGCGCCCCTGGGCGAGATGACTTTGGTAAGCCCAGATCCGCGGTCGGCAACGGTGACCGCGCTGGAGGATTCCAGCCTGCTTCACCTTGAAACGGGCACGATGGTCGCGCTTCTGGCCGAAGAACCGGCACTTGCTGCGCATTTGATCCAATTTTTGTCGCAGCGGTTGCGCGAGTCGAACGAGACGCTTCAGAACTTCGCATTCGAGAATCTGTCACAGCGGCTGCTTCAGAAGCTTGCGGAACTCGGATTGAAACACGGCACGCTCAACGAAGAAGTGCTGGACCTTGGCCGGAAGTTTTCTCAAAGCGCGTTGGCCGAGATGCTGGGTGTCACGCGGGAGGCGATCAACAAGCAGCTGAAGCTTTTGCAGGACCAGAGCAAGATCACGATGCGCAAGGGCATCATTCAGATCGCGTCACCTGCGGATATCGTCAAGAAAAAACTCGGTCACTGACGCCTCATTGCCTATCCTGAACTCCAGACAGGTCTGAGAATTTTCCGGAGCGCAACACCTTCGGTTTACGCAACAAAATTGTTTCAAACGTGCCCATGGAGATAAAATCGAAAACATGTGAACCCGTTCACAGTAGGAAGCGTGAGTTTGGTTAATACTGATTAACAGGAGGACAGAACTCGCCTCTGGGAATTCTGGTAGCAGCCTTGGGTATAAGCCAGCTGCGATCCAGGCTAGGGCGGTCAAGGCCGTCTGGGCAAACCAGGGGAAAGGCAGTGAGTGGTCTGTGAGAACTGTTCTCTCGGGTTGGCAAGATACTAGCCGGCCGAGTTCTAGATAGGAAACATCTATTTCAATAACCAAATCTCCCGGGACGGGCTGGCAGCTGTGTCAAAGCAGTATGCGGCTCGGACCTGGGTTTTGCTTTCATTCCTCCAAACGGCTCTAAAATGAAGAACTACCTCCAGAACGGCCACATCCTTCGCGTTACCGCGCCCGCGGACGGCATCGCCTCGGAACGCGCCTGCTATTTGAGAGCTGCGCGCTCCAAGGCGCGACGCCCAAACTGGCCGACATTTCCTCCGCCGCACTGGTAGGCTTAACGCCGCCGTTGACATGTTTGCCGCACTTGCCGGGGTCGTATATGCCGCCAAATCGATCCCTTCATTGGCGAAGAGATTTAGGCACGTCTGGAAACTATCCTCTGATTTTTTGCCTGCGTCCCAGGCTGATTATCTCTGTGTCAGTGCTGCCAGAGAGGCTGCGCCCAATTCGTGACAAGTCAGGTTTGGTCGCGCCCGAAATGGACCTGTCGGGTATTTGTGCCGCTCCTTTGACCACTATCGTGTCGCAAAGGAAAACACATATGGCGTCACGACCGACGGAGGAATTCCGTGCCGAAGCAGTGCGCGTGGCTTCAACCAGCGCTTGCCGCTCAAGCAGGTGGCAGCCGATTTCGGTATCGTCTTCTAGACGTTGAACCGCTGGATCCAGCAGGATCATCGCACTCCCGAGAAACCAGCCGTCCAGTCTGATCTTGAGCGCGAGATCGCCGAGCTGGGGAAAGAAAACCGCATGCTTCGGGAGGAGAGGGACGTGGTAAAAAAGGCCACCCAGTTCTTTGCGGAGCGAAGCAAATGAGGTTCGCTTTCATCCATTGCCCGGCAGGCGAATCGTGGAACAAATCTGCCGAGAGGGGCAAAGAACACCGACATGTTGCCGTCGAACGGCTGTGCCAGATCATGGATGTCAGCCCGCGAGGGTATCGGGCCTTCTGTCGGGTAACAGATGGGGGCGACCGAGAATGAGATAGCCTCTGAAGTCCGGCGAATGGTGGCCCACTTTGTGCCTGGGTCCTTCCCAGCCCCTGTCTGCACGCGGGTAATTCGCACCCTGGTTGAGGATCTTTTGTTCTGACCCTGGCGTGTTGAGATTTGGGTTCTTGTTTTTTTCAGCAAGGCCACCCAAAAATAGTTTTCAAATTACAGACCTTGGACTTCAGGTAGCGGCAAAGGCCCGCGTCATGACCCAGAGGTTGGAAGGGAGCTTTTCTTTCAAGAGAACGGAACTTGAAAATAGAAACACAGTTCAGCAAGAATTCGTTTCTTCGCCGCCGTCAACACAGCTACCGCCTCGTCGACGGTCGGAACAGGCGGTAAAAGGGATTACTAATTGTGGCGGCGGCATTACCTGACCGCGCAATCGTGTCACTCGCCAGACGTTTCGAGATGACCAGATTTGACATGTCCGGTCTTGTTCAAATGCGACGCAACAGGTAGCTGTCCATTATCCAACCATTTGCGGCGCGCGCTTCTCCGCGTTTATCCACGATCTTCTGTCCGACATCGACCAGAGCTCCTTCGATAAGGATCTCTTTCTCGGAGCCGAGATAAGCGCCCCACCAGATATGAAGGCCGATCGGGTCGATGTGCTGAAATGAGCACAGTCCATCCAGCATCACGACTGCTGTGGTTTCATTTTTAGGCAGGCCGGTCTCGCGGAGTTGTCTACCTGTCGTGATGCGCACGGGGCCGTCGACGGTGTTGAGCGGGATGGCATGGGCCGCGGTCAGCGCCTGAATGGCGGTGATGCCGGGCACGACGCGGATCGCCGGTTTCGGAGAGAGACGCTCGGCGATCCGAATGGTGCTGTCGTAGAGCGAGGGATCGCCCCAGACGAGCAGGGCAACCGGTCCGTCGACGGACTGCCCTTGCAGGGCCGTGATCCAGCGCCGGGCAATCTCGTCGTGCCAGGCGGCGACGCGTTCCATGTAGGGCAGGTCGGGGTCGCGCACCGGGTATTCGAAGGGGACGATGCGGGCCGTACTGCCGGACGCGGTGATGATGGCGCGTCTGAGATGGGCGAGGTCCTCTTTGTTGTCGCCCTTCGTCGGCAGCAAGATGACGGCGGCGTTTCGCAGCGCATCCGCGCCTTCGTGGGTGACATGCGCGGGGTTGCCCGTGCCGATCCCGATGAGCCAGAGGTTTTCGATCATTGGCTGGGTCCGGTCCTGGCCCGTCGCGTCGCGCCGAGGGGGCGTGAATGTGGGGCGCGTCGTTGCATCATGTGTCTGCCAGCGAACCGTAAAGGATGAGGGCGGGATGGTCGCTGCTCTCTTGCGCCAGCAGGTCCGACAGGGTTGCGACGGTGTGGCGGGTGATCTTCTGTTCCGGGCGGCTGACGGCTTCGGCCAGGATCGCGGGGGTCGTGGGCTGCAGGCCAGACTCGATCAGGCGCGCGGCCAGTTGTGGAAAGGTGCGCTTGCCCATGAAGACGACGGTGGTCGCGGCCGGGTCGGCCAGGGCGGCCATGTTCACGTCCTCGGGCAGCGCGCCGGTGACGTCGTGGCCAGTGATGTATTGAACGCGACGGGCGGTCAGGCGGCGGGTCAGCGGAATGCCGGCGGCGGCCGCGGCGGCATTCGCGGAGGGAACGCCGGGGATGATCTCGTATGGAATTTGCTCTGCCTTGAGAGCGACTATTTCTTCTTCCAGTCGGCCGAACACACCGCTGTCGCCGGATTTCAGGCGCACGACGCGTTGATCCAGGCGGGCGTAATCCACGAGCAGGCGGCTGACATGGTCCTGGTTGGGCGAGTTGCGCCCGGCCCGCTTGCCCACGCCCACAAGGTCGGCCCCACGCCGTGCGTGGGCCAGGATCGGACCCGAAGACAGGTCATCGAACAGCACGACGTCGGCGCGCTTGAGCCGATCGACGGCCTTGAGCGTCAGCAGGTCGGGGTCGCCCGGACCCGAGGACACGAAGGAGACGAAGCCGGTCATGGCGTCTCGTCCCCGGTGATCAGGTGAAAGAACGTTCCGGACGCGTGACCCCGGGTTGAGCCGGTTTCCGGCACCGGGTTGCCATCGGCATCCGCCACCTGCGCCAGCGGGGCGTCGGGTTGGTCGAGGATGGTGGAATAGTGGAACTCGTGACCGCGCAGGGTTGCGCCTGCATCGAATCCCGGCATCGGGCCCGAAAGGGTCGCGCGGCGGTATCCAAGGTGGAACTTGCGCTTTTCATAGGAGGTGACGAGTCCCAAGAGCCCGGCCATTTCGTGGCGCGTTCCGTCCTTGTCGATCAGCGCCTGGCCGAGGGCCATGTAGCCGCCGCATTCGCCGTGGACCGGCTTTGACTCGGCGTGTTTGCGCAGGGCGGCGCGAAACCGCGTGGCGGCGGCAAGCTTGCCTGCGTGCAGTTCGGGATAGCCGCCGGGCAGCCAGACGAGATCGGCGTCGGGATCGGGGGCCTCGTCCGCCAGGGGAGAGAAGGGCAGGATCTGGGCCCCGGCGGCGTGCCAGCCTTCCAAAAGGTGCGGGTAGGTGAAGCTGAAGGCCGCGTCGCGGGCGATGGCGATGCGTTGCGCCGGGGGGCGGGGCAACGCGGCAGGCGCGGGCAGGGGCGCGCCTTGGGCGGCGGATTTGATCGCGTCAAGATTGACATTCTCGCGCAGGAAGGCGGCGTATCCGGCGATGGCGGCGTCGAGGTCGGGATGTTCGACCGCCTGGATCAGCCCCAGGTGCCGTTCCGGCAGGGTGAGGTCGCCGCGCCGGGGCAGGACGCCCAGCACCGGCAGCCCCGCGCGGTCCATCCCCAGCCGGGTCAGCCGCTCGTG
This sequence comes from Roseovarius sp. MMSF_3298, assembly GCF_030733705.1. Taxonomy (NCBI): domain Bacteria; kingdom Pseudomonadati; phylum Pseudomonadota; class Alphaproteobacteria; order Rhodobacterales; family Roseobacteraceae; genus Roseovarius; species Roseovarius sp. MMSF_3298. The sequence continues at coordinate 35,642 of NZ_JASHIN010000012.1, read as the reverse complement.
GCGGGGCGAGGCGCAGCGGTTCAGGATGACCCCGGCGAAGGGCAGATCGGGCATGTATTGCCGGAATCCGAGAGCTGTGGCGGCGGCGGATTGCGCCTGGCCGCCCACGTCGAGCACCAGCACCACGGGCCAGCCCATGGCCTGCGCGGTTTCCGCACTTGACCCGAAGCCTTGCTGGCCGCGCGTGGCGACGCCGTCGTAGAGCCCCATCGAGCCTTCGGCCACGCAAATATCCGCGCCTGCGGCCTGCCCGGAGATGGCCTGCCAAAGGCCCTTGCCCATGGCCCAGCCGTCGAGGTTGAAGCTGTCGCGCCCGCAGGCGGCCTTGTGAAAGGCGGGGTCGATATAGTCGGGGCCGGACTTGAACGGTTGCACCTTGAGCCCGTCATCGGCCAGCGCCCGCAGGAGGCCCAGCATCACGGTCGTCTTGCCGGTGCCCGAGGAGGGGGCGGAGATCAGCAGGCCGGGACTCATGACGTGCCTTCGCTTTCCGGGGTCCAGTCCGACCAGGGACTGTCGGCGCTTTGGGGCCGGTAGCGGCGGTCGTAGCCCACGGCATAGAGGCAGGACTCGTCGAAGCCTTCGCCGGCAAGCGCGGGCCCGACGAGGATCAGTGCGGTGCGGGTGATGTCCTCGCCCAGGCGGGAGGCGATATCGCCAAGCGTGCCGCGGATGATCTGCTGATCCGGCCAGGAGGCGCGGTAGACCACGGCGACCGGACAGTCGGCGCCGTAGGCCGGGGTGAGATCGGCGATGACGGTTTCGAGGTTCTGGATCGACAGGTGGATCGCGAGCGTTGCGCCTGTGGCGGCGAAATTGGCCAGCGTCTCGCCCGCGGGCATCGAGGAGGCGCGACCGGGCGTGCGGGTCAGCACAACGGATTGCGCGATGCCGGGCAGGGTCAGTTCCGCGCCGAGGGCTGCGGCGGCGGCGGAGAAGGCCGGCACGCCCGGTGTGACAGACACGGGGATGTCGAGCGCCCGAAGCCGGCGCATCTGTTCGCCCATCGCCGACCAGACGGAAAGATCGCCGGAATGCAGGCGGGCCACATCGTGGCCGGCCCGGTGCGCGGTCTGTATTTCCGCGATGATCCGGTCGAGATCGAGCGGCGCCGTGTTGATGATTCGCGCACCGTCGGGGCAATGCGACAGCACTGCTTCGGGCACGAGAGAGCCTGCGTAGAGGCAGACCGGGCAGGACGCGATGATGTCGCGGCCGCGCAGCGTGAGAAGATCGGGCGCGCCGGGACCGGCGCCGATGAAGTGAACGGTCATGGGGTCTTTCCTTGGGCCAGGGCACAGGTGGCCATGCGATCGGTTGAAACGGAGCGGGGGGGCAGCAGCGTCGCGCCGGGACCTGCGGCGGCAAGGGCCGCGGCTTCGGCGACAGAGCCGGTGCCGCGTGCGCGCAGGGACGCCGCGGAGGTGCTCTGCGTGGCTTGCTGCGCCAGGTCTTCGGGCGGTATCGCGTGCAGGGGCAGGCCAAGTTCACGGGCGAAGGGCGCCAGTTGATCGGCCTTGTCCTGCGCGGTGGCCAGCGCATCGGGCGCGCCGCCGGTCCGGGCCAGCGCGTCGCGGAACGATGCGCGCGTGGCGCGCGTGGTGAAACCCATCCCGGCGACGATCATGGAAAGCTCCATTGCGTGATCGGATAGGCTTGCGCCCAGCCGCGTTTGCGTCCCATGGGTTGGGCTTGTGCCACTTCGAAGCGGTGCAGCTCGCCGCCGCGGCGGGCATGGGCGTCGGCCAGAAGCGCCTCGGATTCCAGGGTGACCGCGTTGGCGACGATGCGCACGCCTTCCAAGGCCTCGACATAGGCCAGAAGCGGAGCCGACAGACCGCCGCCGATGAAGATGGCGTCGGGTTTCGGCAGGTATTTCAGAGCGGCGGGGGCCGAGCCTTCGACCACGTGCAGGCGGTCGACGCCGAGCGCGCGGGCATTGGCGTTGATCAGCGCGATACGGTCGGCGCGGGGCTCGACGACGCTGGCCGTGAGGGACGCGTCACACAGCAGCCATTCGATCCCGACTGTGCCAGAGCCGCCGCCGATGTCCCAAAGGTGCTCGCCCGGCCGGGGGGCCAGCGCAGAGAGGGTCAGCGCCCGGACGTGGCGCTTGGTCATGACGCCGTCGGTTTCAAAGAGCGTGTCGGGCAGGCCGCTGGCGAGGGGCAGGACGGGGCCGTCGCCCGCGACCTCGACCGCGGCGCAGACCGGGTGGGCGAAGTCGCCGGACAAGTTGTCGGCGGTGGCGTGCGTCGTCCGTTCTCGAGGTCCGCCCAGTACTTCCATCACGGTCACCGCCGACGCGCCGAACCCGGTGTCGCACAGGTAGGCCGCAAGCTCTGTCACCGCGTCGCCGTCGCGCAGCAGGACGATCAGGCGTGCGCCCGGCGCCAGGTGCGAGCGCAGTCGCGTCAGCGGCGCTGCGTGCAAGCCCGTGCAGATCGTGCGGTCGAGCGGCCAGCCGAGGCGATTGGCCGCCAGCGAAAACGTCGACCGGCCCGGATAGGCGTGCCACTCGTTTCGGTCCAGATGCGCGGTGATCGTCGTGCCCGCGCCGAACCAGAACGGGTCACCGGACGCCAGGACGACGCAGGGCGTGCCGCGCAGGGCCAGCAGGTCTTCGACCCCCTTGGAAAAAGGCACGGGCCAAGGGATCGTGCGGGCGGATGTCTCGATCAGCGACAGGTGCCGCTGTGGCCCCATGACGATTTCCGCGGTGTCCAGCGCGGATCGGCTTGCGGCGCACAGGCCGCCCGGGCCATCTTCGCCCAGACCAATGATCGTAAGCCACGGAGCCTCAGACATGACACCGACCGTTCTGCTGCTGGGTGGCACGACCGAAGCCATACTTGTGGGGCAGGCACTGGCCGCGCGGGGCGTCCGTACGACGATCAGCCTTGCGGGACGGGTCAAGACCCCCGCGGAGCAGCCGCTGCCGTTGCGCATTGGCGGGTTTGGCGGTGTGGATGGGTTGGTTGCCCACCTCAAGGCCGAAGGCGTGACCCATGTGATCGACGCGACCCATCCCTTTGCCGCGCAGATGAGCGCCAACGCGGTTGCCGCCTGTGATGCGTTGGACCTGCCCTTGCTGGCGCTGACCCGGGCGCCGTGGCAGGCCGGGGGGCAGGATCGCTGGACCCATGTGCCGGATGTAGAGGGCGCGGTGGCCGCGCTGGCCGGTCCGGCGCGTCGCGTTTTCCTGGCGCTGGGCCGGATGAACCTGCCCGCCTTTTCCGCGCAGCCGCAGCACGACTACCTGTTGCGGCTGGTCGATACGCCGGATCGGTTGCCGTTGCCCAAGGCCCAAGTCGTCGTAGATCGCGGCCCGTTCGAGGTAGAGGGAGATCTGGCATTGATGCGGGCGCACGGCACCGAACTGATCGTGTCCAAGAACGCGGGCGGCACGGGGGCGCAGGCCAAGATCTTCGCCGCGCGCCAACTTGGCCTTCCGGTGGTCATGATCGACCGGCCCACCATCCCGGCCCGTGCGGAAACGCATAGCGTCGAAGAGGCGCTGGACTGGCTTCATGGCGCCACCGCGCGCGGCGTATAGACGAGGGTCGCGCCGCGCCGTTCGATGAGCCGGGTGGTAGAGTTGCCGACAAGGACGACCGTGCGCATATCGGCCATTTCGGGTGTGCACTGTGACAAGGGCACGATCTGCAACGTTTCCTCGGGGGTGCTGACGGCGCGGGCGAAGATCACCGGGCGATCGTCGCCACAGGCGTCGTTCAGGATGTCCAGTGTTTTGGCAAAGCCTTCGGGCCGGGATTTCGACCGTGGATTGTAGAAGGCCATAGCGAAATCAGCCTCTGCCGCGAGACGCAGCCGCTTTTCGATCAGCGCCCATGGCTTGAGGTTGTCGCTGAGGTTAATGGCGCAGAAATCGTGTCCGAGGGGTGCCCCGGCGCGCGCGGCGGCGGCCAGCATGGCGGTGATGCCGGGAAGGACGCGGATGTCGAGCTCGCGCCATTCGGGCGGCCCCGCCTCGACCGCCTCGAACACTGCCGAGGCCATTGCAAAGACGCCTGGATCGCCCGAGGACACGACGACCACGCGCTTGCCCGCGCCGGCCATGTCCAGCGCGTGGCGAGCGCGGTCCAGCTCGACGCGGTTGTCGGAGGGGTGCAGCGTCAGTCCCGGACGTTCGGCCACGCGGGCGACGTAGGGAATGTAGCCGACCACGTCCGTGGCCTGGGCAAGTGCTGCGGTAACCTCGGGCGTCACCAGGTCGTCCGCGCCGGGGCCGAGGCCTGCTATGACAACGCTTCCCGTCATGGGCGTCGACCCTGCCCGTGCACGAGGATGATCGAGAAATAGGGCGTGATCTTGTCCTCGGCCTCGGACAGGCGTTGCACCGTCTGGTTGGGCATCGAGGCGTATTCCACCAGCCATGCCGCGTCGTACCGGCCTGCGCGGCGCAGCGCGCGGCGGATCTTTTCGATGTTGCGGCCGATCTTCATGATCACCAGCGCGTCGGCCCGCGTCATGTGTTCGGCCAGCATATCCTCGGGCAGGGTGCCCATCAGGGTCGAAAGCACGTCGTCGCCCCAGGTGATCGGCGCGTCGGTGGCCGTCCATGCGGCGGACATGCCGGTGATGGCGGGCACGACCTGCACCGGGCAGTGGTCGCAAAGGCGTGAATGCAGGTGCATGAAAGAGCCGTAGAAGAACGGATCGCCTTCGCAGACGATCACCAGGTCCTCGCCCGCGTCGGACAGGGCGCGCAGGCGGTCGGTGCAGGTCTCGTAGAATACCGACAGCATTTCGTTGTAGCGCGGATCGGTCAGCGGAATTTCGGTTGTGACGGGGTATTCCATGGCGATCTCGGTCACGTCGGGGCGCAGCATCCCCTCGACGATTCGCCGGGCCTGTCCCTGCCGCCCCGCCTTGCGGAAAAACGCGACGTGCCGCGCGCCGCGCAGCAGGCGGTCGGCCTTGACCGACAGAAGCTCGGGGTCGCCGGGGCCGAGGCCCACGCCCCAGATCGTGCCGGGCGTGCTCATTCCGCGCGGCTCGCGACGGCGTTGATGGCGGCCACGGTGATGGCGCTGCCGCCAAGGCGACCCTCGACGATGCAGCAGGGCACGGGCTGATCGGCCCAGAGCGCATCCTTCGATTCGCGCGCGCCGACAAAGCCGACGGGACAGCCGATGATGGCCGCCGGGCGCGGGCAATCCGGATCTTCGAGCATGTTGAGAAGATGGAAAAGAGCGGTGGGCGCGTTGCCGATCGCTACCACGGCCCCGGCGAGTTTTGGGCGCCACAGTTCCAGTGCCGCGGCGGAGCGCGTGTTGCCCATCTCGCGCGCACGCTCGACGATGCCGTCGGCGTGAAGGGTGCAGATCACCTCGTTGTCGGCGGGAAGACGGCTGCGCGTGACGCCTTCGGAGACCATGCGCGCATCGCAGAAGATCGGCGCGCCGTTTTCAAGCGCGGCGCGGGCGGTTCTGGCGAAGCCGGGGGAGAAGCGCACATGCTCTTCCAGCCCGACCATGCCGGCGGCGTGGATCATGCGGACGGCGATGGATTCTTCATCGCGGTCGAACCGCGACAGCGCGGCTTCGGCCCGTATGGTGGCGAAGCTTTCGCGGTAGATGGCCGCGCCGTCCTTTTCGTATTCGTATGGCATCAAATGGTCTCGTTCAGGTCTTCGGGGCGGAGGCCCCGTGCGCAGGGTGTGTCCCACGGCGCTCCGTTGCGGACAAGGTCGAAACGTCCGTCGCGCCCGGTCAGGGTGGTGTCTGCGGCGCGAGGAAGGGCGCAGCCCTTGGCGCAGCCGGAGACGTGCAAGGTGCCGGAAACGTGGGGTGCGAGATGGCGGGCGATATCCATGGTGGCCACGGTCGCCTGCGGGCAGAAGGGCGCACCGGGGCAGGCGTGGGCGGACATGAGCGGATTGCCGGGTTCGATGACGAAGGGCGTGTCACCGGGCGTGCCGCCCAACAGCAGGAAGAGACGGTTCAGCATCAGGCGGATGTGCGATGCGCCGCTGGTTTCCAGCAGGGTTCGCAGGTCTTCGGCGGCCAGTTTTCCGAAAGGTGCGCCGAGGATGAAACCTTCGGAGACTGCGCCCGGGATGCAGGAGGCGCTCTGAGGTCGCGGTTTTGCCTGGGTCCAGGCTTGGGGAAGGGGTTGCTTGGCGAGGTGCCGCGCCATGCGGCCCGCCGCGTGGCCGCCGGTGTCGGTGAACCATCTAGCCAGGTCCAGAAGGGCGGATGTGGCCGAGGCCTCTGTCACGGGGCGGGCCTTGAGCGCGCCGTCGGCGCGCAGGAGAAGCGCGCCGGAGGTGTCCAGTTCGAACCGGAAATCCGCCGAGCCGTCGCCAAGGCAGGCGTCGGGGCCGGTGTCGATGGTAAAGCCCATCTTTTGAGGCAGATCGGGCAGGTCCGGAATGGTGGCGAGGACCCTGTCATAGAGTCGGTCGGTCAGCCCGCCCGCATCGCGCCGAGCCGGGACGAGGATGTTGCGATGCCCCTCGATGGCGGGGTCGGCATCAATTAGGCCGAGCGCGTCGAGCGCGGCGAGCAGGGCGGAATGGTCGGCCTCGGCGACGCCGCGCAATTGCAGGTTGGCGCGCGAGGTGAGGTCGATCACGCCGTTGCCGTAACGCTGCGACAACTCGCACAAGGCCAGCACTTGCGCCTTGGTCAGCTCGGCCCGGAAGGGGCGCACGCGCACGACCAGCCCGTCGCCCGACAACATCGGGCGGTGCGCGCCGGGGCACCAGCCCTTGACGATTGGGTGTGTCGCGCCGCTCATGTGCTGTCCTCCAGCCCGGCCCGGATCGCGTTGCGACGGGTTTGCCAAAGCCTAGCCTCAAGCAACGCGCGGAACCTGTCTTGCATGGCGGCATGGGCCTCGGGGTTGGCCTCTCGCAGAAAAGCGTCGGTGTCCGGGTCGCCCAGGGTCGCATCATGGTAGGCGTCGAAGAGATGCGGACCGACGACCTGAGCCAGATGGGCGAAGGCGCCCATGTGGTCGAGCGTGGCGGCGATTTCGGCGGCGCCTCGGAACCCGTGCCGCTTCATGCCTGCGATCCAGCCGGGGTTGGTGGCGCGGGCATGGACGACGCGGGCGATCTCCTCGGGCAGGGTGCGGGCGCGGGGGCGCGCGGGATCGCTGTTGTCGAGATGGTAAAGCTCGGCCCGCCCGCCGGTCACCGATTGCGCGGCGGCGAACCCGGCCTCGTGCGTGGCATAGTCGGCAGCGAGCAAAAGGTCGGTTTCGGGCAGATCCTGAAGGTGAACGAAGCTGTCGGCGTTTTCGACTCGGGCGCGTATACCGGCCTCGTCGCGGGTGGCGTGGTCGCCGTCAAGCGCCCATGCGGAGGCGGAGAGCCAGGCCTTGCCCGCTTGGGTGCGGGCCTCTGCGGTATAGGTTTCGGGCGCTGTGCCCATGCCGAGGCCGAAGCTGCCGGGGGCGGGGCCATAGACGCGCGCGCCCGAGGCGTGACCGGCATAGGGGTTCCAGTCGGGGGCTTCGTCGCGCTGTTCCAGCGCACGTACCGCTTGTGAGTAGAGGCCCGAGAGCGTCGGAAATACGTCTCGGAACAGACCCGAGACGCGCAACGTGACGTCAATGCGGGGGCGGTCGAGTTCGGCGATGGGCAGGACCTCAAGCCCCGAGACCCGTTCCGAGCCCGTGTCCCAGACCGGCTTGACACCCAGCAGGTGCAGGGCCATGGCAAATTCCTCGCCCGCCGTGCGCATGGTGGCTGAACCCCAAAGATCGACAATCAGGCCGCGGGGCCAGTCGCCTTCTTCCTGAAGATGACGCCGGATCAGTTCCTCAGCCAGCTTGACGCCTTGTGTGTGTGCGGCTCGCGTGGGAACCGAGCGGGGATCGGTGGTGAAGAGGTTGCGCCCGGTGGGCAGAACGTCGTCGCGGCCGCGATAGGGCGAGCCGGAGGGGCCAGCCGGGATGCGCCGCCCGTCGAGCGCGTCGAGGAGGGACTGCCGCTCGGCCTGGGCGCTGCAAACCATCGGTTCCGCGTCGGTATCCGGTTGGCCCCAGATGTGCAGGCCGTCGCCGAACATGCTTTCCTTTATGTCGCAGACAAAGCGGTCGATGCGGGTGATCGCCTCGGCGGTCGATGTGGCGCGGTCGAGGCCCAGATCGTCCTCGACACCCAGGGCCTGCGCCTCGGCGCGGATATCGGCCTGCAGGCGGTCGCGGCGGCGGGGGTCGAGCCCGTCGGCGGTCGAAAATTCGTCCAGCAGCGATTCCAGCGTCGACAGGCGGTCGGGTGCTGCGCTGGCCTGCATCGGTGGGGGCACGTGGCCCAGGGTCACGGCGCCGATGCGGCGCTTGGCCTGCGCGGCCTCGCCGGGGTCGTTGACGATGAAAGGGTAGATGACGGGCATCGTGCCGGTCAGTGCCTCGGGCCAGCAGGCGGGCGAAAGGGCGACGGCTTTGCCCGGCAGCCATTCCAGTGTGCCATGCGCGCCGATGTGAACGAGCGCGTCGGCCTGGGTTTGCAGCCAGAGGTAGAAGGCGACATACGCGTGGCGCGGCACGCGGGACAGGTCGTGGTAATCATCGTCGCGGGTCTTGGGCGTTCCGCGTTCGGGTTGCAGCGCGACGATGGCGTTGCCGAGGCGCAGAGCGGCGAAACGGAACTCCCCGCCCACTGCATCGGCGTCGTCTTCGGGCCGGCCCCACGCCAAGTACAGGTCCTCGCGCAGAGGCGCGGGTAGGCGCGCCAGCAGCGTCTTGTACTCCGATAACGCCAGGCGCATGTCGCGCGCCAGCAGGCGGTCTTCCAATGCCGCCGGAGTCTCGTCCACCGAATAGCCTGCCTCGCGCAGGTCCGACAGGATGGCGCGGGCCGAGGCGGGGGCGTCGAGGCCCACGGCGTGGCCCATCTGCCAGTCCTTGCCGGGATAGGTGGAGAGGATGATCGCTGGCCGGCGCGTGGCGGCGGGTGTTGCCGCGAGGTCGAGCCAGCCTTGCACGCGGGCCACGAGTGCGGCGGTCAGGTCCGGTTCGGCCCGGTGTGCGAAGCGGGAGAATTCCAGGTCGGGATCGCGCACGCCCGGTTCCTTGAACGAGATCGTGCCGCCGGTCAGCCGCCCGTCGACCTCGGGCAGGACGATGTGCATGGCAAGGTCGGCGGGCGAAAGACCGCGCTCGGACCCGTCCCAGGCGTCGCGGGTGGAGGTGGCCAGCGCTGCCTGGAAGACCGGCACGTTGCCGGCGTCGAGCGGCGAGGTGCCGTCGTCGCCCTTGCCGGAAAATGCGGTGGCGTTGACGATGGCGTGGGGCGCGTAAGCCTGCACCTGCCGGCGCAGCCAGCCCGCCGCCTCGGGGGCTTTGAGCGACGGGGTGAAGAGGGCGCGGACATGATGGCCCCGTGCCTGGAAGGCCCGCATCAGCGCCTCGATCGGGGCGAGGTCGGCGGCCACCACGTAGGAGCGGTAGAAGACGATCAGGATGCGGGTCTGCGTGACGGGCAGGTCGGCGAGAGGGCAGCAGGCGCCATGCTCGGGCGTCCAGGCGCCGACCATGGGCAGCACCTTGGCCCCGCGCACTGGCGCGGCGTAAAGGCCGGCGGCGAGCGCCAGTTGTTGCAGGGCGGCCTGTGCCGCGACGCTGCCGCCGTTGTCGCAAAGCTCTGCAAGGCGCCGCAAGGTCGAGACGGGCAGGGTGGAATAGGCGTCAAGCCGGGGGTCGGGCCGGCCGTCGGCGGGCAGGACGGCGAGCGCGATGCCTTTTTCCTGCGCCAGGGCCAGCACCTGCTGTAGCCCGTATTCCCAGTAGGGCACGCCGCCGATCAGCCGGATCAGGATGCCCTTGGCGCCGGCCAGCGTCTGTTCGACATAGGTGTCGAGCGACAGCGGATGCCGCAGGGCGGTGAGGTTTGCCAGGCGCACGTCGGGCAGGCTGTCGCGCCGCCGGTGCCATCCTTCCGCGAAGGCGCCAAGGTCGCTGTCGGAAAACGACAAGACCACCAGGTCCGCCGGGCTTTGTCCCAGGTCGGTCGGGGTGTCGGTTTCTTCCAGACCGTGGCTTTCGCGGAAGACGACGTGCATCGGTTACTCGGCCGCCTCGGCCGGAGCCAGTACGGCGCGGATCGCGTCGATATTCACGTCGTCATGCTCGGCGATGACAACGAGGCGCCCGCGGCGGGCCTCGTCCGGTTTCCACGGGCGGTCATATTGATGGCGCACGCGCGCGCCCACCGCCTGCACCAGAAGGCGCATCGGCTTGCCGGCGACGCTGGCATAGCCCTTGACGCGCAGGATGTTCTGGTTGTTGGCGAGATCCTCGATGCGGCGCACCAGATCGGAAGGATCACCCAGTTCCGGGATGTCGATGACGATGGATTCGAAATCGTCATGCTCGTGGTCGTCGTGATCGTCGTGGTGGCTGGGTCGGGCGTCCATGTCATCCTCGGCGGCGGCTTCGAGCCCGAGGATCACGCGGGGATCGACGACGCCCTCGGCGACCTCGACCACGGGCAGGGGGCGGGGGGCTTCGGCGGCGATGACCTCTTTCGCCTTGGCCACGCCGTCGGGGCCGGCAAGGTCGGGCTTGGTCAGCAGGATGATGTCGGCGCAGGAGATCTGGTCCTCGAACACCTCCGACAGAGGGGTTTCGTGGTCGATGCTGTCATCGGCGAGGCGCTGGGCATCGACCCGGGCCACATCGGGGGCGAAGCGGCCTGCCGCGACGGCCTCGGCATCGGCCAGCGCGATGACGCCGTCGACGGTGATTTTGGAGCGGATATCGGGCCAGTCGAACGCCTTGAGCAGAGGCTTGGGCAGAGCCAGGCCGCTGGTTTCGATCAGGATGTGATCGGGGCGCGGATCGAGCGCCATCAGCGCCTCGATCGTCGGGATGAAATCGTCGGCCACGGTGCAGCAGATGCACCCATTGGCCAGTTCCATGATATTTTCCGCCGGGCAATCGGGAATGGCGCAGCTTTTCAAAATGTCTCCGTCGACGCCTACATCGCCGAACTCGTTGACGACCACGGCCAGACGGCGGCCGCCGGGGTTCTGCATCAGGTGGCGCACCAGGGTTGTCTTGCCGGAGCCCAGAAAGCCCGTAATGACGGTGACGGGAAGTTTTGCAAGATCGGTCATTGGTCAGCCTTTGCAGTCAGGGGTGGGATGCGCGCAACGCAGTTGCGCTTGAAATGTTCGGGGCGTTGGCGCCACGGGATCAGCCCGTCCTCGGTCTGCTGATAGAGGACCGCGCCCTCCAGCAGCATGTCGGGATGCGACGTTTCATCGAGATTTCCGTACAGATACGTCCAGCGTTCGCCGCCGCGCATGGCGGCGGTGCAGCCAGCGTCGCAGTTTTGCAGGCATTCGACGGGGGTCACGGTGACGCCGTCGGGCAGCGCACGCGCCGTAACCTCGTCATAGAGGCGCTGGCCGGGGCGGCGCTCGTCCTCGGGAGTTTCCTGCCCCTTGCGGCACTTGATGCAGATCAGCAGTTCTATGCGCGCGCTCATGTGTCCTCCACTGTCGGGGGTGCGCGCGGGGGTGGCGGGTGGCCACCCATCCGAGCCCGGCACACCCCGTCCGGTCCGTCTGTTCCTTCTTGTTGGCAGGTCTCCCGGCTTGCGGTTTCGGGCCCTTCGGCCCACGGTTTCCGGCCTTCCCGGCATTGCGCCAGTGGCGGTGGAAACCTTCCCGGTTCACGGTCGCGGGGGCGGCTGTGCCTGGCGCAATGCGCTGCACATTCCCTTTTCACCTGTTTACACAGGCACCAACACGGTGCGACATGCTGCGAAAACCCACCTTGTGTCAAGGAGACGTCCCATGTCCGACCCGTCCGAAGCGGAAAAGACTGCCCGCCACAACGAGAAGATGAAGAAGATAAAGGCCGCGCGGGACCGGATGATGGCGGACAAGACCGAGGAGAAAGGCTTGGTCATGGTCCATACCGGACCGGGCAAGGGCAAGTCGTCTTCGGGATTCGGGATGATTCTGCGCTGCATCGCGCATGGGATGCCCTGCGCGGTGGTGCAGTTCATCAAGGGCAACTGGGTGACCGGAGAGGCCGAGATGCTGCGCAACCGCTTTTCGGACGAATGCCGGTTCTTCATTTCGGGCGAAGGGTTCACCTGGGAGACGCAGGACCGGGAACGCGATATCGCCGCCGCGCAGAACGGCTGGACCATCGCCAAGGAGCAGATTCGCGATCCCGAGATGAAGTTCGTGCTGCTGGACGAGATCAACATCGCGTTGCGCTATGACTATATCGACATCGACGAGGTCGTGGACTTTTTGCTGCACGAGAAACCGGCGATGACGCATGTCTGCCTGACGGGGCGCAATGCCAAGCCCGAACTGATCGAGGCGGCCGACTTGGTGACCGAGATGAGCCTGGTGAAGCATCCGTTCCGGGATGGGATCAAAGCCCAGAAGGGTGTCGAGTTCTGATGCGTCCTATCGTGGTCCTCGGGGATAGTCGCCAGAGGCCAATACCTGGTATCGAGGTCCGCCCATGCCTGCAATAATGATTCAGGGCACGGGGTCCAATGTCGGCAAGTCGATGCTGGTGGCCGGCCTGTGCCGGGCCGCGCGGCATCGAGGCTTGAGTGTGGCGCCGTTCAAGCCGCAGAACATGTCGAACAACGCCGCAGTGACGGCGGACGGTGGCGAGATCGGCCGTGCGCAGGCGTTGCAGGCGATGGCCTGTGGGGTGACGTTGCACACCGATATGAATCCGGTTCTGCTGAAGCCTGAAACGGATGTCGGGGCGCAGGTGATCGTGCAAGGCAAGCGTCTGACCACGGCAAAGGCGCTGGAGTATTCCAAGTTGAAACCGACGCTGATGTCGGCCGTTCAGGACAGTTTTGCCAGACTGAGGGCACAGCATGATCTTGTGATTGTCGAGGGGGCAGGCTCGCCCGCCGAGATCAACCTGCGGAAGGGCGACATTGCGAATATGGGCTTTGCCGAGGCGGCGGATGTGCCCGTGGTCCTGTGTGGCGATATCGATCGCGGCGGTGTCATTGCGCAGATCGTCGGCACGCAGGCGGTTCTGCCGAAGGCGGATGCCGCGCGTATCGGTGGCTTTCTGGTCAACAAGTTCCGCGGCGATCCGACGCTTTTCGAGGATGGATACCGGGAAATCGAAGCGCGCACCGGCTGGCGCGGCTATGGCGTGGCGCAGTGGTTTCCCGAGGCGTGGCGGTTGCCGGCGGAGGACGCGCTGGATATCGCCGACAGCCCGGTTCAGGGCGCGTTTCACATCGTCTGCCTGCAATTGTCACGGATCGCGAATTTCGACGACCTGGACCCGCTGACGCAGGAGCCGGGCGTGCGCGTGACCATGTTGGAACCGGGGCAGGTGTTGCCGCTTGATTCGGATCTGGTGATCATTCCGGGCTCGAAATCGACACGCGGTGATCTGGACTTCCTCCGCCGGCAGGGGTGGGACGTCGACCTTTTGGCGCATCACCGGCGGGGCGGCAGGGTGCTGGGCATCTGCGGCGGTTACCAGATGCTTGGCCGTAACGTCTCGGATCCGGAAGGAATCGAGGGGCCGCCGGGGGACTCGCCGGGACTCGGATTGCTGGATATCGAGACGGTCATGGGGGGCGACAAGAGCGTGACCCAGGTTGACGCGCACCACGTGGGGCTGGATCTTCCATTTGCCGGGTACGAGATTCATATCGGCCGCAGTGACGGGTCGGACCGCGCGAGACCGTTCGCCAGGGTGGATGGCGTGGCCGAGGGGGCGGTGTCTGCCGATGGTCGCGTGGCGGGCAGCTATCTGCACGGGATGTTCGGCGATGACAGGTTCCGAGCGACTTGGCTTAACTCGAACGGGGCCGATGCCTCGGATCTGGGATATCAAGCCATGGTGGAGCGCACGCTGGATGAACTGGCGGCGCATCTTGAGACGCATCTGGATGTTGCGGGTCTTTTGGCGCTTGCAAGATGAGGTCAGGCGGCGCCGATTGCCTCGTCCAACTGCTGCCAGCGGGTTTGCGGTGGCAGTCCGAGGCGTAGCCAACGGTCTGAATAGGGGAAGATGCGCGACCACACTCTGTGCATTGCGAGGGTCTCTTGTACCTTATGCGCATCGGGCACTTCGTAGGTGCGAAAGAGCGGGGTACCTCCGACCAGCGTCCAGTTGGCGCGGGAGGCGAAGGAATCCAGCCGCGCGGCGTCTTGGGTCAGCCTTTCGACCGTGCGCGCCTGCCACCCGGTGTCGGCCAGCGCCGCGCAGGCTATTTCGATGGCGGGACCCGAGACGGGCCATGGGCCTGCCAGATCGCCAAGACGGTCGGCGACCGCCCCCGAGGCGAGGGCGAAACCGAGCCGCAGGCCCGCGAGACCGTAGAACTTTCCGAAGGACCGCAGGACGACGCAATTGACAGGACAGTCTATGGAGCCGATGGAAAGGTGCGGCTCTGGATCTGCAAAGCTTTCGTCGACAATAAGCAGCCCCACATCGGAGGCGAGGTCGAGTAATGCCTCGGGCGCGGTGCGACGGCCGTCGGGATTGTTGGGGTTGACCACCACCGCAAGGTCCGAGCCACGCAGGGCGTTTACCGACGCGACCTCTTCGACCTGCCAGCCGCAGGCCCTGAGGGCGGCGGCGTGTTCGTTGTAGGTGGGTGCCAGGACGGTGGCGCGGCCTGGCTTGGCCAGCCACGGCACCAGTTGGATGACGCCCTGTGCGCCGTTCATCGGGATGACGCGCAGGGACGTGGCGTAGGCGCTGGCCGCCGCGTCGCGCAACCGCGCCAGGTCGGATTTGCGCGGCAGAACTGCCCAGGCGTCGCCGGAGATCGGCGGCACAGGGTAGGGTTCGGGATTGATGCCCGTCGACAAATCGAGCCAGTCGGCGGGGGCACCGCCCAGCCTTGCAATGGCGGCGTCCAAGTTGCCGCCGTGATCTCGGACTTCCGTCATGATGCCCTTAGAGCAGCGCAAGACCGGCCAGCGCAAGGGCGCAAAGTGTCATCGCGCGCCGGTAGAGCGACAAGGCGCGCAACAGATCTTCGGGGGTCGGATCGGGGGCGGCGCCGTTCAACCAGGGCTCGTCGTTGGCGCGCCCGTCATAGATGCGGGGGCCGGACAGCCGGACGTTCAGGGCACCGGCCATCGCGGACTCGGGCCAGCCCGCATTCGGGGACCGGTGCCCGGGCGCGTCCTGCTGCATCACGTGAAGCGTGTGAAAGAACGCCCCCGAGACCAGTGCGAAGAAGATGCCGGTCAGGCGGGCGGGGAGCCAGTTGACGCAATCATCCAGCCGGGCGGCGGCTTTGCCGAAGGCCTCGAACCGGTCGTTGCGGTGGCCGATCATGGAATCCATGGTGTTGATGGCCTTGTAGGCGGCGATGCCGGGCAGGCCCAGGATCACGCCCCAGAAGACAGGAGCGATGATGCCGTCGGAGGTATTCTCGGCAAGGCTTTCGGTGGCTGCCCGCGCGATGGCCGGCGGATCAAGTTGGCACGGGTCGCGCCCGACGATCATGCTGACGGCGTGACGGGCAACTGGCGTATCCCCGGCGGCCAGCGGGCGCGCCACGGCGGCAACATGTGCGTGCATGGAACGCATGGCGACCAGCGGCCAGGCCAGCCCTGCGCCGATCATTGCGCCGACCCAACCGTGGGGCAGGACAGCCTGAACGAGCAGAGCGGGCAGGCCAGCGAGAAGGGTGATGCCCGTGACCGTCACTGCGCCGGCGATCAGACACCGGCGGCGGGAGCCGGTGTTTAGCCGGCGCTCGGCCATGTTAATGGCCTGGCCAAGCCAGGTGACGGGGTGGCCGATACGGGCGTAGAGCCTGTCGGGCCAGCCAAAGGCGAGGTCCAGCGCCAGAGCGCCCAGCATCATCAGTGCGAAACTCATGCGCGGCCCGTCTCGAAGTTGAAAACGGATGTGAGGCCCGCTTCTTGCAACGCGGCTGCGCCTTCTGGCGGGATGGTTCCCGGTGCAAAGATCAACCCGCGAGCGGATCCAGTATGGGCGCGCACTGTGCCCAATGCGCCGAGATCCCTTGCGAGATCGGCCATCGGATCGCACGGGCCACGACGCGCTGTGCAGCGACGCGCGGACTCCGAGGCGATGGCAGCAACACGGGGAAGGTCGCGTGCCAAGGTCGCATCGGCCCATTCATCGGCTAGGTCCGACACGTCGTCGAATGCATCGTCCTGTGCGTCGGTACAGAGGGGCGCGCCCCACAGACCGCCAAGGATCGTGGCACTGGGCGGGGCGGGCATCGCTCTGATCACCTCACCCGACCGCGACGCCCAGAGGTGCTGATCGGGCGCGTAGAACATTAGCGGGTCGGTGGCGCCCTCGATGGCGATGCAAGCCTTGGCCAACTGTTCGGGTGTGCCGCCATACCCTGCTGCTCTGGCGGCCGCCACCAGCGTTGCCGTCGATCCGCCTGCCCCGATGCCAAGCGCGAAATTGCGGCTTGCGCCGGGAAGGGCACCCAGCCCCAGGTCGCTTGCAAAGCGGGCGAGTTGATCCGCGTTGAAAGGCAAGGCCTCCTCGGACGGGGCCGTGACGCGCATCGCGGAACAGGCCAGGGTGATCAGGGCGACGGGCCCCGAAGGCCCGAGCCGGCCCTGAATCCATTCACCGAAATGACCGCAGACCGTGGCATGCGTCATGTGCGGTTGACCTCGATCACCGAAAACGGGCCGTCGGGGCCACACCGCAGCCGCGTTACCGACAGGTGCGCCACCTCGAATGCCAGCCCGCCGGGGCCGTGTCCGGTCACGAAGCCGAGCGCGGCGCGGATCACGCCGGCATGAACGACCAGCGCCACCGGGCCGTGCGCCGCGGCGTGGCGCCCATACTCGATCAGGGTGGGGGACACGCGCGCGCAGAGGTCGTCGAAACTTTCGCCGCCGGGTGATCGGTGGGCTGCCAGGGTCGCGCTGTCCAAAACGCCGATGTCGGGTAGCGCGTCAAGCGCCATGCCGTCATGCGTGCCGAAGTCCTGCTCCCAAAGCCGTGTATCCTGTTCGTATGTGCCGAAAATCGCGTCGGCTGTCTGGAGGCAGCGTCGTGCCGGACTGCTGATGACCCGCGAGATGGAGGTCAGCCGATCTTTGAGTTGGGCGACCGCCTTGGTGTCGAGGGCAGCCTCGACATCGGTGCGGCCATAGAGGCGTCCCGGAACGGCCACTTGGGCGTGACGGATCAGGACAAGCTCTGGCCGGATGGGCGCAACGGGTTCCAAGACGTCGCCTTTCAGCTTTCTTTTTTCCTCGAAAAGTGCTTTCCCACGCTGCAATGAAAAAGTCGATACTCATCACCGGGGGGGCACGTTCCGGCAAGTCCGCACTGGCAGAACGGATGGCTTTGCAGCCCGCCGGCCGGGCGATCTATATCGCCACGGCGCGTCTGCACGCTGGCGATGACGAGATGGCCGAGCGCGTGGCGAAACACAAGGCGCGGCGCGGTGCGGCGTGGCAGGATGTTCATGCGCCGACCGACCTGGCCGGAGCATTGCAAGACACCGATGGTACACTGCCTCGGCTCGTCGATTGCCTGACGCTGTGGTTGACCAACCTCATCCTGGAAGACAGCGATTGGTGGGGCGAGACCGGCAGGTTGGTCAAGACGCTGGAGCGCCAGGCCGCGCCGGTCGTTTTTGTTACCAACGAGGTGGGGCAGGGGATCGTCCCGGAGAACAAGCTGGCCCGGCTGTTCCGCGATGCCGCGGGGCAGGTGAACCAATCCGTGGCGCAGGCCTGTGAAGAGGTTTGGCTGACCGTGGCGGGCTACCCGATGAAGGTGAAGCCGAATGACCATTCTTTCTGACGTCTCGTCGCTGGACGAGGTTGCGGGCCTCGCCGGTAGTTTGCCCCTATCCGACGATAAGGCGGCCGAGGCGGCGCTGGCGCGACAGAACAGCCTGACCAAGCCGCCGGGCGCGCTGGGGCGGCTGGAGGAACTGGCTATCTTCATGGCGGGTTGGCAAGGCAGGGAACGGCCCGCCATCGCCAGCGCGCAGTCCCTGGTCTTTGCGGGCAATCACGGTGTCTGCGCGCAGGGGGTCAATCCGTTTCCACAGGATGTGACGGCGCAGATGGTGGCGAATTTCGAGAACGGCGGCGCCGCGATCAATCAATTGTGCCGCGCGAACGAGGCCAATCTGTCGGTGATTGCGCTGGAGCTGGACCGGCCGACTGCGGATATCACCGCCGCGCCGGCCATGTCGGACGCTGATACACTGGACGCCCTGCGCCGCGGGGCCGCGGCCGTCGATCCCGCCGTCAGCGTCTTGATCCTCGGCGAGATGGGTATCGGCAATTCGACCATCGCCGCCGCGATGGCCAAGGGCGCATTCGGCGGAGACGCGGCGCTTTGGGTCGGGAAGGGAACGGGGTCAGATGACGCAGGGGTCGCGCGCAAGATCGACGTGGTGTCACGCGCCTGCACGCTTCACGCGGATGCCGTTGGGCTGGACATTCTTGCCCGGCTCGGCGGGAGGGAGCAGGCGGCGATCTGCGGCGCCGTGCTGGAGGCGCGGGCGCGGCGTATTCCGGTCATCCTCGACGGGTTCATCTGCACGGCCGCGACCGTGCCGCTTTTTGCTGCCGACCGGCAGTTTCTCGACCATTGCCTTGTCGGTCATGTCAGCCGTGAGCCGGGCCATGCGCGGCTTTTGTCGGAACTGGGGATGCGGCCGATCCTGTCGCTGGACATGGCGCTGGGCGAAGGGTCGGGCGCGGCGATTGCGCTGGGCGTGTTGCGCGCGGCGCTGGCCTGCCACAACGGGATGGCGACATTTGCCGAGGCGGGGGTGTCGGGTCAATGAACCTGCAAGCGCGCGTTGCCGAGTTTCAATTGGCGGTGATGCTGCTGACCCGGCTTCCGGCGGGTCGGATCGGTGACGACCCGCCGACGATGCTGGCCGCAAGGTGGGCGTTCGTGCCGGTGGGGTCCGTTGTCGGCGCTCTGACGTGGATGATTTTCAGTCTGGCGGAGGCGATTGGCGCGCCGGATCAAATTTCGGCTCTCCTGGCGTTGGGCGCAATGGCGCTGGTCACTGGAGCGCTGCATTTCGATGGGTTTGCGGATTTTGCCGACGGCCATGGTGGCGGACGTGACAAGGCGCACGCGCTGGAGATCATGCGCGACAGCCGCATCGGCAGCTACGGCGTGGTTGCGGTGGGGGTGGTCGCGGCGCTGTGGGCGGTGTCCGTGGCCGCCGCCGATCCCGGCTTTTGGGCGTTCGTCGGCGCAGCGATGCTGAGCCGGGGGGGCATGGTCGCGGTCCAGGAGAGTCTTACCCCGGCCCGCGCGGATGGTCTGGGGAAAAGCGCGGCGGGCCGCAGCAGGGCCGCGCGGGGCGTTCTCGCGGCTTTGGCGGCTGTGGCGCTGGTGATTTCGCCTTGGACGCTGCTGGCCTGCGCGATGGTGACAGTTGCCATCGGCTGGCTGGCATGGCGAAAAATCGGCGGACAGACCGGCGATGTTCTGGGGGCCGTGCAAATGGTCTCGGAAACCGCGATCTGGGTCACGCTGGCGTGCCTTTGACGGCCTTTTTGCCGGGCTGTCAGTCCTGCCAGCCCTCGTACATGATAAGGTCATCGAGCGATATCCGCTGCCGCCACCCCTTGGCTGCCAGTTCGGGCTGGTCGTAGAGCTGATCGACATATCCCACGCAGAGATAGGCCACCAGCTCGACATGTTCGGGGATGCCGAGCAGAGCGGCGATTTCGCGGTGATCGAAGATGCTGACCCATCCCACGCCGATCCCCTCGGCGCGGGCGGCGAGCCATAGGTTCTGCACCGCGCAGACTGTCGAATAAAGGTCCATGTCACGGTTGTGCGTGCGCCCGAGGATCACCTTTCCGCCGCGGGTACGATCGCAGGTAACCACGATATTGAGCGGCGCTTTGGTGATCCCTTCGAGCTTCAGCGACCTGTAGGCGGACTGACGATCATCGGGGAACATGGCGGCGGCTTCTTCGTTGGCGCGGTTGAAGATGCTGTGCACCTGGGTTCTGAGTTCGGCGTCACGCAACAGAATGAAGTTCCACGGCTGCATGAAGCCGACGGAGGGCGCGGCGTGGGCCGCTGCGAGGATTCGGCGCAGCGCGTCTTCGTCGATCGGGTCTGGTAGGAACTCGTTCCGCACGTCGCGGCGCGCCTCGATGATGTCGTAGAGACATTGCCTTTCGTGCGAGGAAAAGACACGCGCCGGACTTGGCTTGAGTTGATCCGCCATGGAGGGGCTCCGGGATGGATGCTGCGAGTTTCAGGCGACCCTATCGGAGGGCGATGTCGTGTGAAAAGCGTCGGCAAGCGTCATTGCTTTGATGTCCGGCGCGGCGGTTGTCGTGTCTATGTCAGAGTGGGGCGGGACTTTGCAAGCCTGACACAGAGTACGTTTCCAAGCCGGCCTGGGACGTTGGCTTCGCGGTTGAGCCGCTGGGTTCGAGATTCGCCTATCGTTTTGCGTTGTATTGTTGACAGGTCGCGGTGCTTGCTAGACTAACGAGAGTGATCAGTTCCATTTCCGCAAGAAATGGAGAACAGGGAACGCGGTGCGCCTGAAAACATTCGGCAACTCCGTGGCTGTCCCCGCAACTGTAGGCGGCGAATCAGGCTGAATACGTCACTGGAGCAATCCGGGAAGGCCAGCCAGACGATGAAGACCCGCAAGCCAGGAGACCTGCTGATCGCGACTGAAACCACAAGGCCTTCGGGTGTGAAGGCAAAGAGGTACTACTATGATTGTAAAGACTGCATCCACCGCACAGGCAACATCGGCCTCCGGGCTGGTTTCGGTGATCGCCATCGCCGCGCTGGGCCTTGGCGTGATCTTCGTGGCAGGCCACGTTCAGGCCGCGGCGCTGCACGACGCGGCGCATGACGTGCGTCACGCCACCGGCTTCCCCTGCCACTGAACCGATGTTCACGCGTCTGCTGACCAGCGCCTTGTTCGCTGGCGCTGCCGCAGGGTTGATTATCGCCCTGTTGCAGCTTCTTTTCGTTCAACCGGTCCTTCTTCATGCCGAGCTTTATGAAGGTGGCGACCTGGTGCATTTCGGGACCGAATCGACCGCTTCAGCCACGCCAGAGCTGCCGGGCTTCGATGCCGTGCGGGATGGTTTGAGTATCATTTTCACGATGCTGATCTATTCCGGTTACGCGATGATCCTGGTGGCGCTGATGTCGCTGGCTGAAAGCCGTGGTGCGGCAATCGACGCTCGCACGGGCCTGATCTGGGGCGTTGCCGGGTTTGTCGCGGTACACCTTGCACCGGGCTTTACCCTCGCGCCGGAAGTTCCGGGCGTGGCTGCGGCGGATGTCTACGAGCGCCAGATCTGGTGGTTTGCAACCGTGCTGACGGCCGCGATCGCCATGTGGCTGATCGCGTTCAGCCGGAACTGGGCCGGATGGGGTGCAGCCGTTGTGCTCTTACTGGCGCCGCATGTCATCGGTGCGCCCGAGCCTGAAGTCTTTACCGGACCGGTTCCGACCGAGATCGGCGCCTTGTTCGCGTCGCGCGCTCTTGGAACCGGACTGGCCGCCTGGGTCATGCTGGGGGCCTTCGCGGGCTTCTTTTGGTCGCGCGAAAGTGAAACGACCGGCCAGGCTCAGACCGTCTGACACTGGCACATCATTGCTCGGGCGCGTGCCTTGCGCGCCCGTTCTCTTTATCGAACATGACGTTGGATTCGCCCATGGACCGTTCCATTCCAATGCTTCTTATCGGCCTCGTTTTCGGCGGGGGACTTGGATTCACGGTGGCTGCGGCGAACGGCGTCACCTTTGACGGGCATGATCATGGCGATCCGGCTCCTCATGGCGGTCCTGAGCAGCACGCCGGCGCGGCCATGCACGATCATGGCGCCATGTTGTCGGTCCCGGCGGGCGCCGATGCGCCGAAGCTGGAGATCGAGGTGACGCCTGATCCGTCCGCCGGCTGGAACCTGCATATCATGACCGAGAACTTTCGGCTCTCGCCGGAGAATGCCAGCCGCGCCCATGTTCCGGGCGAAGGACATGCCCATGTCTATGCCAACGGCGTCAAGCTGGCTCGCGTCTATGGCCCCTGGATGCATCTGGAGACCCTGCCCGAAGGCGAGGTGGAACTTGAGGTGGTATTGAACAGTAACGATCACCGGCCACTGGCCGTGGGCGGTGCTCCGGTTGCGCAGAGCGTCATGCTCAGCAACTGAGCGCCGGGACGCGGCCGACCAGACAAAACCGAAGTCTACCGCATGGCTGCGCGTCCTCGATCCAGCCGTCGGGGGCGGCAAGATAGGCGTGCAAGGTTGCGACGATATCTTCTGCATCCGCCGCCGGATCTACCCCGTTGAAGAAATATATGGCCCGGCCCGGCCCCTGCATAGCCATGGAAACCGGACTGGCACAGCCATTCATGCACCCGCGTTCGACGATACTCACCGCGTCTGCCAGCCCTGTGGCCGTCAATTCCTCGCGCAGAGGTCCAAAGTCCAAAGGACCGCAGTTCTGACAGAAATGGACAGTGGCGGAGGGGTTCATTCGGTGTCTCGCGTTGCGTCGTCACGTTGAGGCATACAGATCCTGCGCCTCTGGTCAATTCGGGCAGGATTTTGAGGCGTGGCCCGGACCGCTCAGCGTCTCGGGCTTTCCAGTTGGGCATCTGCCTCCCTGCGGTCAAACGCAACCGCACAGGCGTTCAGCAGGGCGCTGTCGCTGTGCCAAGGGCGATTGGCGGATCGCATATCGATGACCGTCACCGTTTGAAGTCAGCGCCAAGGGGACGGTTTAAGCTGGTTTGATAAGGGAACGTTTCGAGAACCTGAGTTGAGGCAACGTGTCGGCATGCTAGCTGAAACGCTGCATCGGGCTTTCCAGCCAACCCGATCTCTCTCGGGATTGCCCTTCTAGGCATGTTGTATCCTGATGATGCAAATAGATGGAGCGGCAAAAGAACCGATGAAGGGGTGTGTAGATGGGGTATCTGGCTGCTGACCCGTGGCATCGGGCGGCATGGCCGTGGCACCACCGCCCGATCACTTGATACACGCAGGAAATAGACAAAACGCGGTGCATCCAAATTTGTCGCTCGGCCTTTCGTCGATACCGATTCAGAGAATTTCCTGCCGATAATCCGATCGTTGGGTGTCGAAACTATCATGTTCGTCGCCTCGTCAGCGAAGGTCTGATCCGCACTGTGGACGTTGTCGAGTCGACTAATAAAAGCCCGATAAGACGAAAGTGCTGAAGCGCCTAGGGCGCATTATGTACATGTCTAGATGGGCGTATTGCCGACCTTCGCTGCACGATGGCGGAACGTCTGCTTATTGGATCCAAAGAAGGTTGATGTCTTTTTTCTCCGCAAGGGAAAATCTGCATTTCCGGGTTTGAAAGGCGTTTGAACAAATGGCACCGTATCCATTATCTCCCTCAACAGGACACACACCCGTGCGACACACCATTCTTCGAATTGCTATTACAGGCTTTATTGTGCTTGCGGCGCACCCGTCTTCTGCGAATTCTCTATTGCGACAGATCGATCGAACAGGGCTGACGCAGCAGGATCTCAACATCATGGTCCGAACCGGTGGAGAGCTTTATGCCAGCCGGAAAGCGCTGCCAGGGGACGATACGATCTGGTCGAACCCTGAGACGGGAGCTTATGGATCGGTTGAAATCGCGTCTGTCTCCGGCAATTGTGTCGGACTGAACTACAAGTTCAGGACGCGCCGGCAGGCCCGCATCCATACAGTGCAGACGCAACGGTGTCTGACCGATGGCCGCTGGATCCTTGCGCCTTAATACAGCAGGTTTCAAGGCAGATAGACGGCTTCCAGTTCCGCGAGGCTCCTGCCCTCATCATCCATGAGGCGTAGGCTGCCCCCGCCGATCAAATGCGTGGTTGCCGCTTCCAGAACAGCGCCCAGCCGTGCTTCCCACATGGCAAGGTCGTCAGGGCAGGCCATCATCGTGCTGGCCGGTTGACCGAAGGATAGTGTGCTTTCGGAGACGGAGACGCTGCCGCGCATCATGTTGCAGCCGACCGACGCATTGAACGTCTTCTCGTCCGGGCGGATCACGAGAAAGGGCTCGCGCTCTGGCGGCGACCAATCCAGACTTTCGCCTTCCAGAGAAGCAATCCGCCAGACTGTACCATCCAGGGTCGGAGATTTCGTTGCTCGGGCGCAAGTTTCACCCGGCCACGTTGCTCCAAGCTCCGTCACTGTAACAGTCGGGCGCGGGGGCCCTTCCATCTGCTTGCGTGTGTTTATGGTCCCATCGACCGTCACGAAAAGAGGTTCCGCCGGGGCGGGCCTGTCCCGCAGGTAGGCCTCTTCAAGGGCAAGATAACCGGCCTCCTGCGCAACGGGATACTGCCGGCCCGTGGCGCAGTGGACGAATGTCGGCGCATCGGCAAAATACGTGAACATCCCGGACATGGGCATTGCGATCCCGGTCGGATCAAGCTGGCCTGTCGTTACAAGGTCACCGGATGCATCTTCGGGTGCCCCTGGAGGTCGCAAACGTTCCGCGTTGCGCACCTCCAGGATGATGTCGCTGCCATCAGTGCCCAGCACCAACGTGCCGGATTCGCCGTTCGCGTGCCACCGTCCGGCGTGATCCTCTGTGGCACCGTCCGGGGAGGTGCGCCGCAGGTGAAAGGCCTGATCTGGCCAGATATCAAGGTGCCAGGCGCCGGTTTCGGTCTTTCCGGTATAGGTTGCGGGCGTCAGGGCGCCGTGGGCGCCGACAAATGGCTCGGGCGATTGGGCCATTCCAGGAGTGGCGGCCTGCGCCAATAGCGCCGCGAACGCGGCTGTGCGAAGAGCGTGCATGGTGAATCTCTTTTGCGTCATGTTCAGTTCTCAAATGGAAAAGGCCCGCGACTATTCCCTCTGTAGACAGCGACAAGCCTGGGTTCGAAAAAAGGCTCAGAAGCGGTAGGTCGCGCCAATGATCGGGCCGCTCATGCTGCCCTCGAAGTTGGCACCGTTGTCGTTGTAATCAACAAAGAGGTGCCGCCATCCGCCGGACAGGTAGAAGTGGTCGCTGACCTTGTAGTTCGCGGTCACCGCCGCTTGCCACGTCGCGTCCGACCCGACGCCGAACCCGCCTGCGTCCACGTAGGCCAGCAGGGACCAGCGGGGAGACAGTTGCGTGTTCGTCCGCAGCGCGACGATCGGATCCGTGAAGTTGGCCTCTGGCGCCACGCTGACACCGGCCAGTGGCACGGACACCGAGCCATCAATACTCCAGAACCGGGCGCCGCCGAGCAGGTCGAGCGTCGTTCGTGGGTCGGCCTGGAAGCGTTTGCCCGCCGCCAGGGTGGCCGACCGCATCGTCAGCTTGCCGGAGGCCGGGATGCCGGGCGGCACCCGACCGCTTCGCGACGACGAAGAGTAGGTAAGGTCGCCAAAAAAGACGAGTTCACCCCGGCGCGCCAGGGCCGTCATGAAAAAGGCACCGTCCGAGTCCTTGAGGACATCCGAGAAAGACCGGTCGAAGGAGAGCTGCGGCGCGCCCGGAAACGGTCTGAAATCGCCAGACACGCTCGCGCCCCAACCGTAGAGCGTGACCTGGCCGGCCCAGTCAGACGACCCCGCTTGCACCGCGCCGGGAGTCAGCGCCGCACTGGCAAGACAGGCCGCGGCGGCAAGGGGGCGCAAATTTTTGAACAGATTGAAGAACATCACAGCGTCTCCTTGAAGACACGCCCGCCCTTCATGACAAGGCGCAGGTTGTTTTCGGGATCGTCGAGGAAATCGAGAGCGGTTTCGGGATCGCCATCCCAAACGAGTATGTCGGCCAGCGCCCCTTCGGCGATAACCCCGAGCGCACCAGTGTAGGGTGAGCGCTCACCCGACAGGGCGAGCAGTTCCCCTGCCGCGCCCGTGGCCATATGGAGGGCCTCGAGAGGCGACATGAACCTTGCCAGCTTGGCAAGCTGACGCCCTTGCGAGGCCGCGCCCCCCGGATTGAGAAGCACATCGGTACCGAACGCCATGTTGACGCCTTCGGCGCGGCCCGCCTCGAATGCCCTGACCGTTCCCTGTGCGACCTCCTGCTGCTTGGCCTGGGCTGCCGGATCGGAGTATTGGTTCGCGTCCTCGTCGGCGAGGAATGGTTGAATGCTCCACCAGGCGCCGGCGTCGGCCATGGCGCGGATCGCCGCATCATCCGCCAGTTGGCCGTGTTCGATCGAGCGCACACCAGCTTCGAGGCAGCGCTGGATGGCCTTTGGCGTATAGACGTGAGCGCAGACATAGGTGCCCCAGTCCGCCGCCGCCTCGACCGCCGCTTTCATTTCGTCGAGCGTATATTGTGTCGTATCCAGCGGATCGTATGGCGACGCCACGCCGCCGCCCGCCATTATCTTGATCTGGCTGGCACCCTGCATCAGTTGTTCGCGGGTCTTCCTCAGAACTTCGGTACGACCGTCTGCGATGGCGGCGACGCCTGCGCTTTCGGTGTAGTCGAGCGTATCGCCGCTCGTCTTGGGCAGAGTATTCAGCAAGCGGAAGTCGCCGTGGCCCGAGGTCTGCGAAAGCATCGCGCCGGAGGGGAAGATGCGCGGGCCGGTCACGGCGCCTTGGTCGATCGCCATTTTCAGGCCGAAGACCGGCCCGCCGGTGTCGCGTATCGTGGTAAACCCGCGCATCAGCGTCGCCCCGGCCTCTCGCCCGGCCATCAGGTGAACCCACCCGATATCCTGCGTCAGCGCCGCCAGCTTGCTGATGCCGACAAGGGTGGCGTGCCAGTGACAATCTATCAGGCCCGGCGTGACGGCGCGTCCGCCACAGTCGATCACGGTCGCGTCCTCCGGGCCCGCCCCGGTGGCTGGCAAGCCGGTGATACGCCCGCCCTCGACAAGAATGTCCCGGCCTGTCTGCATCTGAAGGGTGGTCCCATCAAAGAACCGCAAGTTGGTCAGCAGCGTCGGTCGGCCGGGTGTCTGCGCGCGCAGGTCGGTTGGCGTAAGGCCGAACCCCGCGAACATGCCGACAACCGCCGCGATGCCGCCCAACAGCCTCCGGCGTGTCAGGTCGGCTTCGATCCGATCCATGGCCGCCTGTGTTTCAGGGGCCCCGCACAGGCACGGGTTGATCGGCTCAATTCCACTTTCGATGCTTTCGCAGCATGACATACACATTTCAAAGAACTCCTTGTGAAGAAATGAAGAAGGATTCTTGCTGACCATGCAACAACCATAGGATGTTTTTGCGCAATGATAAGCAAGAGGGGGCGGGGGCGCCTAAACCTGATTTCCGGGCGCGGCGCTTATTTGTTCCGCGCCGCTGGCCCGATGGTCCGGGAATGCGGTGCGGCGTGCCGAAGTGTGGGCAGGCGTGCGGCTCAACGAATTGCATTGGAACACCCTGCCTGAAAGCCGTTGTCGCAATGCGCCTCAAGCCGCTTGGTGTCGGCCTGCGTCCACCCTTGAGGAGCGGTTACCTCGACCCAGGGCGCGATGTAGTCTTGCGCATAATAGGCGTGGCCATGCCCGGGCGGGGACCCGAAGGACAAGGCCATGTCCAGCGCCAGCTGGAACTGCGTCACCACCGGCACGAAGACGAAATGTTCCGACATGTCTTCGGCAGGCGGGTCGCGCATCCAGGGCGGCGCACGCCAGAGCGAATAAGGATCGTAGAACACGACCGGATCGCTGGAATATTGCAGAAAGACGATGCGCATCCGCCCCCAACCGGCCTCGGTCCTCGATGCATCCGCCGTGTGCGAGGCGTAGCGCACCAGCGACCCGTCCCCGATTTTTGGCAGAACCCAGGGGCTGCCCGGCTCTCGTTGCCGCTGCACGTAATTCCAGAATGCCGAGGGAAACGGCGGGCCTGCCCAGAAGGCGCCGTCAATCGGGTCGTCCATCAGTCGGAAGAGGTTGGTCGCATGCATCGACGACCAGGCCCCGAGACTGAGGCCGTGCACGTAAAGGCGCGGGCGCGCATCGGCAGGCAGCGTCTTCCAGTAGCCGTGGACCACATCCTGCAACGCCGTCGCCTGTTCCAATCCGGTATCGGTCTCAAGTATTAGGGCCAGCGGTGACTGCAGGTAGGAATACTGCGCGGCGACCGTCGCGATGTCGCCGTCATGCATATACTCCACCGGGTCGTGTGAACCGGGATCCATCCAACCGGTCCCTGTCGGACTGGCCACGACCAGCACAGCGCGATCAAAGGCCCCTTGGCGCTTGAGTTCCGCGAGCGCCAGTTCAGCCCGGGCGCGCGGCGTCTCGCCGTTTGCCCGACCCACGTAAACGCGGATCGGATCCTTTGCCGGTCGTCCCATGAAGGCCGAGATGGCGGCGGCATCGGGGCCCGAGGTGATGAAGTTGCGGCCGGGCTCGCCAATGGCGGCCCAATCTATCAGCGAGCCGGCGCTTCCGGTCATCCGTGGGTCGGAGGGTGGTGGCGGGGCATTGTCAAAGAGCGCCTGCGCCGCCTCGTAGCTTTCATCGAGGCCGGAAACGACATGGTCGAAAATTCCGTCGCGCGTGACGAAGAAGAGAAGCGCAAAGACAGCTATCAGCCCAATAACATTGGCTCGACGCGGCGGCATCACCCGGTAGAACCTTGCGCGGATCAGTCGGAACAAAGACGCCACCAGACGCCCCAATGTGAAGGCGGCGGCGAAAACGGCAATCGCGATGAAAAGTATCTGCCAAAGATGGAGCGCGTCCGCCGGCTCCACGCCCATTTTCTCACGTAGCGCGTTCTGCCATGTCAGGCTTGACCCCAGAACCCACACGAAAATTGCCAAAGTGCAGAAAGATGCAATCCATTTGAGGTTTCGGGCGGCGCGTCCCGTCAGGCGAGGCATGTCCGCTGCGTGCCACAAGAACCCGACGATCTGGCCGGTAAAGTACCCGATCGCCGTAACGAGGCCGCCGAGGATGCCTTGAACCATTGGGCCGCGCGGTATCAGGGAAGGCGTCAGGGACGCGGCAAAGAAAAGCAAACCGATCAGCAGGCAGGGGACCGAGAAGCGCCCGACGGCGTCGGAGATGGCCCGGGCGATCATCTGCGCCGCTCCTTGAGATCCGGTGTGCAGCCCTTGGCTCGCGGTCGTTCTGCCCACCTGCTCATCCGATCAACTTTCCGAATGTCAGTTTGCACGCCGTGACCGGCGCGTAGACTTTCTGGAAATAGACCGGCATCGCATCCGGGCTCTGAGTTCTTGCGGTGATCTCGTACCATCCGACCGCTTTGAACTCGGGCGCCACATCGAAGGGTATGTCGCTTGCATCGACGACCAGTACGTCGTGCTTCACACTCGTGGTATTGACGCCGAACTCCTCCTTCAGGAAGGCGCGAATATTCACCACGGTTAGGCTTCCAGAGGTTCGTTCCAGCAGGCCGGGCGCTGTCTTTGGATGCACATACATCCGCGCATAGGACGACAGGCCCTCGCTCAACTGTAGTTCCCGGTCTATGCGGAGGTACGTGTCACTACGACCCAGAAACTCGGACCATTCGCCCTGATCCGATGTTTCCTGTATCTGCACATTGGCCGCCAGAACCTTCAGGCTTTCT
Source organism: Roseovarius sp. MMSF_3298 (assembly GCF_030733705.1). Classification (NCBI taxonomy): domain Bacteria; kingdom Pseudomonadati; phylum Pseudomonadota; class Alphaproteobacteria; order Rhodobacterales; family Roseobacteraceae; genus Roseovarius; species Roseovarius sp. MMSF_3298. The sequence goes on along the minus strand of NZ_JASHIN010000012.1, from coordinate 6,177 downwards.
TGGGTGCTGACGGATTGGAACCTGAAATGCCAGACCTGATCGCCGATCGACTGGTTGTTCTTTACCGAGGTACCGGACCCTCGCTTTCGTTCGATCAGGTCCATTTGAGTGAGTTGCTGCAGGGCGGCCTGCACCGTGCCGAGACTGACGCCGCACAGATCCACAAGCTCGCGCTCCGTCGGGAGGGGGTCGCCGGGCTGCGCAACGCCGGAGCGGATTGCCTCGATGATTGCCAGCCGCACTGCCGACCGCTTCTTGCAGGAAGGGTCGTCGAGGTGTTTCCGGGCAAAGTCGCTGATCAGCTGTTTTGCGTCCTGTTGCATGCCAGTATCTTTCATTTTCGCACTACAGCCCGGCCCAGTATGAATACTGCAAGACCGAAAAAGCCAATCGCGATCGGGCTGCGGAATACAGCGCCCGGGGTTGAACTGTAGAGTAGCATAGCCTGCCGCAGTGACGTTTCGAACATGTCGCCAAGCAGGAAACCAATGACCAGACAGACGATCGGAAAGCCGGTCCGGCGCATCGCCAGACCTACGACGGCAAAGACAAGCATGACGGCCACGTCGAAACCCGACTGCCCCGGCAAATACACACCCGCGATGCAAAGCGTCAGAATGGGCGGAAGCACAGCCCATTTCGGCAGACGTGCAACATGGCCCCAGACCGAAATGCCCATGCGTCCGAGACCCAGATGAACGAAATTGGCAATGATCATGGACGCGAAAAGTGCGTAGATCACGTCACCGTGCATGGTCAGCATGAACGGTCCGGGCACGATCCCGTGGATGATGAAGGCGCCGATCAGAAGCGCCGCCGCGATGTTTCCCGGAATTCCCAGCGCAATCGTCGGAACAAGATTCGAACCTACCACCGCACTGTTGGCGGCTTCGGTCGCGACAATGCCCTCGGGGTTTCCGGTTCCGAAACTGTCCGGCTTCTTCGAAGCGCGCTTTGCTTGTCCATAGCTGAGAAATGCCGCAAGCGTCACTCCGAGACCGGGCAGCATCCCAACGAGGGAACCGATCATCGACGAGCGCAGAATCGTTTTCCAATAGGTAAGGAACTCGCGAACCGGGAGCGCCCTGTTCTCGCGGGCGCCCTGGTTGATATAGCCGCTGTCGACGCCCTCTCGGCGCATATCGAAAATCTGTTCGACGACCGACGCGAGTGCAAGCGACCCGATCGCCAAGGCCGTCAGTGGAAGGCCGTCGTAGAGATTGATGTTGCCGAAGGTCATTCTGGGGGAACTGTCGATCGGGTCCAGGCCGATGGTGGACAGGAAGATCCCCGCGAAGATCGCGATCAGGGCTTTCAAAGGATTGTCACCGGAAACACCGGACAGCAGCGCGAACGCAAAAAGCAGGACAGCCGTGTATTCCAGCGGGCCGAACTGGAGTGCGATGGCCGCGAAAGGCACCACCAGTACGATCAGCAGGACATCGGAAATCATGTCGCCGGTGACGGAAGAGTACAGAGCGAACTTCATGGCGCGAACCGGCTCTCCGCGCCGTGCCATCGGGTTGCCGTCAAGCGCGGTGGCAGCCGCTTCCGGCGTTCCCGGAGAATTCAGGAGTATGGCCGGAACCGCGCCGCCGGACGTGCCGCCCTTGTTGATGCCCACGAGGAAGGCAATCGCGGAAATCGGCGACATGTAGTATGTCAGGGGAATGAGAACCGCGAGCGCCGTGACACTGCCAAGGCCGGGCAAGGCCCCGATCACGATGCCCAGCAGGATCCCCGCCGCGATGAACAGCAGGTTGGTCAGCGTGAAGGCCGCTGCGAAGCCGGTGACGAGGTTCTCGATCATCAAAAGCCTCCTGGTCGCCTCAGGGCAGGTAGACGCCGAAAATGAAGCGCGCCCCAAGCCAGACCATCAAAGGGAAAAGGGCCGAAACGAGCGCGACCACGAGCCGATTGCGACCGCCGGAAAAGACCATGGTGACGGCCGTCAACGGAATGGCCAATGCGAGGAAACCCGCCGTGTAGAATGCCAGAAGGATCATCCCCGTGGCCGCCGAAGCAAACAGAACGTCGGACAGCACGCTTTTCGATGGCACTGGCAGCTCTTCCCCGGTGTCGCGAACAAGCGTCTGCAGGATCAGACCGACAGCCAGCAGGAACACCACACCCGCCGACAGGTAGGGGATCACGGTCGGCGGCAGATCCCCGGGCGTTGTCTCGGAAGAGACATGGCCGGGGATAAGCCAGAGAATGCAGGCCAGTGACGTGGCGGCGAGCAGAATTCCCGCCACTACATTGATGCGTCTGGTCTCCGCACCCTTATGGAGTGCCGTCTTCACTGGGTTGCCGCCACGACAGCTTGCAGGCCGGCCGCCGTTTCGTCGATTTCGGCCGTGATGGCCTCGGCGCCGAGATAAGCGACCGGGAACATCAGCTTGTTGGTCACCATGTCGACCAGTTCGTCATTCGTTGTTGCCGCCTCTATAGCCGTTTCGAGCGTGGCGATGACATCCGCCGGTATACCTGTCGGTGCGACGATAACCGCCTGCGAAGGCATTGAAACGCCGAAAGTCTCACCGATCGAGGGAATATCAGGGCTGGCCAGCAACCGTTGGGCGTTCATGGAAAGCAATACCTTGATCTTGTCGCCGTAGCGGTTGTGAACGCCACCACTCCACGCGAAATCGACCTTGCCGCCAAGCAGGAAGGGGACCATCTCGCCACCGCCTTTGGTGGGGATCCCCGTAAACTCCACGCCCCGTTCCTTGGCGATATAGTTGATATAGGCGCGGGACATGGGGCTTTGATCCGCGAAGTTGAGCTTCTGGTCGCTCGCTTCGGTGATCAGCTCATCCAGTGTTTCGTATGGCGCATCGGCCCTGGTCACGATGGCCTGCTGATACTCTGTGACCTTGGCGACATACTGGAAGCTGTCGAGGTCGAATTCGACATCCTGCGTCAACGGCGGCCAAAGCAGTGAGGACGAGGCGGCGAACATGATCGTGTAACCGTCAGGGTCCGAAGCCGCGACTTCGGTCGCGCCGACGGCACCGCCCGCCCCGGGCCGCGTCTTGACGACGACCTTGGTCCCCAGCTCCGCGCCAAGCGCATCGGCGAATATGCGGCCCATTGTTTCAGTGCTTCCACCGGCCCGGTACGGGATCACCATCGTGATCGGCTTCGACGGATAGTCGGCAGCGGCTACCGCCGTGCCCGTCGCGAGTCCGGCTGTCATTGCGAGAGCAAGGATCGCTCCGCGGCGTGAGAATAGTTTCATGGGGCCTCCGTGTTGACTTGCTTGATTGCTTGAATGTGCTCTGTAGTTTAATATAAAATTGCTATAAAGCAATATGGATAGATCGATCAGTTCTACTTCAAGGAGCAAATCTCATGACCTTGCCTAAGAAAGCAGCACCCGTTCCGACGCGTTTCGTCGGTGCGAACGGCCCTTCGGTTTGGCCGGGCGACGACTCGTCAATCTATGGCTCGGCCGTCTTAGAAGCCCCTGAAATCGTTGAGGTTCGCACTTTTCAGACGTATCATATCCACTATACGGTCGGGCGCCTTGGCCTTGACGATACCGGCGCCGTCCGAGTGGCCTTTCGCATGATCACGGATGCTGGAAAGCCACAGGCCACCGACCCGACCGCGGAAAACTACGTATCGGCGGAATTTAGCGGCAACGGTGAAATCAGCCTGCGAATCGGCCCCGAAGGTGCACGCCCCTGGATCCTGACCGTCACCGCGCAGCTTAACGGCGGATATCTCAGCGAAGGCGACCAGATCACGCTGACGTTCGGAGACACCTCGAAGGGGTCTCCCGGGATGCTCATGCAGACATTCGTCGAAGAGGGTTACGAACTGAGGGTAATGACCGATGTTCAGGCCACCGGGAATTTCCTCCCCTTGCCGGACCAGTTTGCCATCGGCGTTCATCCGGGGCCGGGCAGCAACTGGCGGGCCGTATTGCCGTCGCTGCGACAGGTCGGTGAGGGGTTTCGCTTTGGACTGAAGTGCGAAGACAAATGGGGGAATCCCACGGATCAGGCTTCGGGCAGGGTTAGGATCGAAACCAGCATTCCGGTCGACGGCCTGCCCGAGAGCTTCGACTATGTGCCATCCGACCGGTCCATGATTTTCGACGACCTGACGGTCAACGAAACGGGGACGCTTCGACTGAGGATCTTTGTCGACGACATGTTGGCCTGCGAAGCCGGGCCCATGGTGGTGAGTGACGCGGGCCTTTCGGGCTACTGGGGCGACCTGCACGGCCAGACCGGCGAAACCGTCGGTGTGAATTCGATCGAAAGCTATTTCGACTTCGCCCGCAACAAGGCGTTCCTGGACGTTTGCGCCCATCAGGCCAATGACTTCCAGATCAACCAAACGTTCTGGCACAAGCTGAACGACCTGACGGCCAAGGTGAACGAGCCCGGCAGATTTACGGTGTTTCCCGGCTACGAGTGGTCCGGCAACACCGCGGTCGGGGGCGACCACAACGTGTTCTACGCCACCGAAGGCCGACCGATCTATCGCTGCTCTCATGCGCTACTCGAAGACCGGTCCGAAATGTCCGATGATGCGAACACGCTGACGGACCTCTTTGCCAAACTGAAGGACGAAGACGCGACGGTCTATGCCCATGTTGGCGGCCGGTATTGCAACATCCATTACGATCATGACCCACGGATCGAAACAGCGGTCGAAATGCATTCCGCCTGGGGCACGTTCGAATGGGTGCTCACCGACGGTTTCCCGATGCGCCGCCGGGTCGGAGTCGTCTGCAACAGTGACGGTCACAAGGGACGGCCGGGCGCGAGCTATCCGGGGGCATCTCGGTTCGGTGCCTATGGCGGCCTGACCTGTTTCCTGACGGACCGGAACGACCGCGGGTCAATCATGGAGGCCCAGAGACGCCGCCATCATTACGGTACGACAGGATGCCGGATGCACTTGGCCGTATCCGCTCGCTTTGAGAGCGATGCCGCATTGTTCCGGCGAAATCCGTTGTCATCGCCGGACGTCGTGCCGGACAACGTCCGCAATGCAATGATGGGCGACATCGTGCGTGTCACGGACGAGACCGTTGACATAGATATTCGAGTCGAGGCGCATGCCGGCATCCTGGAAGTCGAGTTGCGCGACGCTGACGAAGTCATTGAAAGACTGCAAACCTACAGTCCAGATGACCTTGGAGAGCGCATTCGTGTAACGTGGTCAGGGGCGGAGTACAGGGGGCGTGGCCGAGACGTCCGATGGACCGGACGAGCTCAGTTCGACCAGGCCCGCATCCGTGACCTGACCACGATAAACACTTGGAACCCGGAAACGATTCTGGACCAGCGCGGCAGCCAGAGCGTGGTATGGAACGGCGTTACGACTGGCAATTTCATGGGGTTCGACGCGTATTTGGCAGACAGCCGGACAGGCAGGCTGAATATTTCCACAAACCAGCGAATGCTCGATGTCGCCCTGAAAGAAGTCGGCTTCGCACCTTCGGTGTTTGACGCCGGTGGTCTTGGGAAGAAGATCACGATCCAACGGCTTCCTGACGCGCCACTCGAACGTAGCGTGATAGCAACCAGATCCGTAAAAATCAGCGAGACCGGCGACACGCCTGTCTGGGTACGGGTGACGACCGAGGATGGCTTCCAGGCGTGGAGCTCGCCGATCTATCTGTATCGGAAATAGGTGCGCCGCAGCATTCTAAAGTGGACTGGAGGCAATTACCGACGTCAGACAGGAACAATGCGCCTGCCTTCTTGGTGAAGCTTGGCCGCAAGGGCGCCCGATTTCGGAGCGTCCGCCAGACCGAGATCTTATTTGGTTATATCTGGACTGCAAAAATCTACTTTGCAGACACCATCATGGACTGAAGGGAATGACTGCTAATGGGATGTACCGGCTGCTTCACCCAGCAGGTTAGGCTCTGCCTATTTCTGCAGATAGGAGAAGTAGCATGGTGAAGACAGGCTTTGATGAACTGATGTCGATTGGTGTCGATATCGGCAAGGACACTTTCCACATTGTGGGTTTCGATCTGTCTGGACAGCGTGTCCTGCGCAAACAGATAAAGCGACTGGCCTTGGTCGCGACATTCGAGAGGCTACCGCACTGTATTGTGGGCATGGAGGCATGCCTGAGCGCACACTTTGTGAGCCGGACATTGCGCGAGATGGGCTTTGAGCCAAGGATCATCCCTGCGATCTATGT